>CAXNEI010000158.1:0-4241 GCA_964201195.1 Gammaproteobacteria bacterium | reverse complement strand
CAAAAAAATGAATAGGTTCTTACTATGTCCACTTACGCCATCGGCGATGTTCAAGGTTGCTATCAACCACTGTTAAATTTATTACGGGAAATTAATTTTAAACCCGAGCAAGATCAATTATGGTTTGCCGGCGATTTAATTAATCGTGGGCCAGATTCACTCAACACGTTGCGCTTTATTAAATCCCTTGGGTCCGCTGCACGGGTTGTGTTAGGCAATCATGATTTGCATTATTTAGCTGCTTGTTATGGCGCAACACCTTCACGACCGAAAGATACTTTCCACACTTTATTAGCGGCAGAAGATAGCATTGAGCTGGCTGATTGGTTGCGTCAGCAGCCCTTATTAATTTTTGATGCAGAAAAAAATTATTGCATCACTCATGCAGGTATTCCGCATATTTGGACTTTAGAAGAAGCACAAAAATATGCGCAAGAAGTAGAAGCTATTTTGCGCGATGAAAAAACCTATCACACTTTTCTGGCTGAAATGTACGATAAAAAACCCGACTGTTGGGATCCGCAATTATCTGGCATGGCGCGTTATCGGATGATCGCTAATTATTTTACCCGCATGCGTCATGTACGACCCGATGGCCAATTAAACTTTAAAAATAAGGATGCGTCTGTTTCTTTAACCAAACCACATGACGGCTGGTTGCCTTGGTTTAGTTATAACGGCCCTGCACAACAACAAACCCAATTAATTTTTGGTCATTGGGCAACCTTGATGGGCAACACACAATCGCCTCGTGTATTTGGTTTAGATACGGGTTGTGTCTGGGGTGAGCGATTGACCGCGCTACGATTGGAGGATCAGCAATTATTTAGCCACTGAAAATTATTCAAGCGCAGCCAACTTCTCAGCCAGGGCTCGCACACCAATGACATCAATACCCTTGGCTATGGGATAGGTATCATGCCCCGCATACACAATAAAAGTCTGTGAAGGTTTTAGATCTTCGCGTGCATGATAAAAACCTTTGCTTGGCACAGGCGCAAGACTGCGTTTAATTTCTATAGAAGGCTGTTTGGCAGCTAACGCTAAGGCAAGCGTAGTCTTACCCACTTGTCTTGGGCCAATTAAAGCAACAGCTGCTTGTCGTTTTAAAGCATGCTGCACATGAGTTGTGATGCGTCGTGGTATCATCCTTGTAAATTAGCGGTTCAACCTCAGATTTGCAAGGATGCTTTTGCATCTTTTCACCTTTAATTTCATTGCACATTGTCCACACCTATGCAAGAGTCGACTCACTTTAGGAGGCTTATTATGTCCACTTACGCCATCGGCGATATTAATTTACGATGCAGAAAAAAATTATTGCATCACTGATCTGTTTTTGTAATATCAAAACTCAGCTTTTTTCGACTCAAGCAGCCATTTATAGATCGGCTTGACGGTAATTACATAGCCCTCGGTGTTAATTTTTTCTTCATGGTCATAGGTAAGAATCATGCCTTGATTCACTTTCAGTTCGTTCATCGCTTTAACTAATGCATCGACTTCCCTATTGCGCACTTTGTCATGCTCCAGTGATTCTGTCACCTGAATCAGTAACTGGATTTTACCTTTCTCTCTGATGAGAAAATCAACTTCTTTGCCCTCTTCAGTTAAGTAGTAGTAAATTTCTTCTACCCCACGACGCTTGAGTTCACCTAATACTAAATTCTCGTAAAATTTTCCTTTATTTTTTGAAAATTGAAAAGCGACGGCATCCATCAGGCCATTATCAATACAATACACTTTCTTCGGCGCAACCGATTGCTTCTTCAAAGAATAGGAAAATTTATTGAGGGTAAAAATTAAAAAGCTGTTCTCCAGATATTCCACATAACTTTTGACAGTATTAGGGCTGCCCAAGTGAAAAACTTCTTTCAAACCATTATAGGTAAATCGCGTAGCCACATTACTGATCAGATAAAAACTGATTTCTCGTAGAGACTTGACCGCTTTTATCTCATGACGAATCACAATATCTCTATAGAGTATGTCTTCATAGACTCGCTTAAGCACTTCTCTATCTTGATATTTCAGATATTCCGGCATACCACCATGCCTTAAATATTCATTGAAATATTTTTTGATAACAGCTCGTTCTTTGGTTATGGATAACGCATTTTTAGTGATTTTATATTTTTTAAATAACAGAAATTCTTTAAATGAAAAAGGGTACAACTCAGTAACCATGGCACGGCCCGTGAGCTTAGTACCCAGCTCTTTGCTTAAGAGAGAGGCATTAGAGCCTGTGATAAAAAACTTACACCCCGCATCTTGCAAACGCCTGACAAACAATTCCCAGCGCGGAATATTCTGGATTTCATCAAAGAAAAAAGTATTTTTCTCCCCATAAAGCTCTATTAAAGTTTCATACAGATCATTAAAGTCTTCCGACTTGAAATTAATTAATCGCTCATCTTCAAAGTTAAAATAGTAATAATGCTCTTTAAAATGGCTTTTGATCACTTGTGAAAGCAGTGTGGACTTACCCGTTCTACGAATACCCGAAATCACCACAGCATGCGGCAAAGAAAAATACCGCTCAATCGTAGGTAATATTTCGCGTTGGATACCAGGCACCATCGCCTCCTGTATCCGTCTTTGCTCGAGTATCACCTCTTTTAACAGCGCCTTATCCATCACCACTCACCTTCTTAAGGTTTTCATTAGTAATGAAAAGATAACTACTATATCTGTTATTGTCAATGACAGATATAGGCTTGTTAGCCCAAAGCGATAATGTCCCCTTGTCCAAAGTTAAAATGTCCCCTTTGAGGTTTCAAAAGGGACGGACAAATGGGGAATATTACGTTGAGTCATCGAGAATTAGATCGGCTGTCAGTGGTTCAATCCGTTATCGCTAAAAAAATCAATATCATTGAACAAGCCAATCTTTGGTTGCCAAAATTTATAGAAAATTACAACAAGCGTTTTGCTGTTGAGCCTGGCAACCCAATTGATGCGCATCGTCAGGTATTGCATACAGCAGAAGCATTAAACTTAACACTGTGCCAACAACATACGCGCATCCTCAGTAAAAACTTAAGCCTAAAATTCAACAACACAGAATATCAAATTCAGAATTACGACAAAGGCTATCGATTAAGAGGCGCAGCAGTCACTGTGTGCGAAGCAACTGATGGAAAGATTCACTTTATTGCATCAAGGCAAACTACTGAGCCACAAGACATTTAAGCGAGGTGAAAAACCTATTCCTATTGCTGATGAAAAATCTATTCACCAATATATAGATCAGGCGAAGAAAAAGCAGGAGTTACCGTTGCCGCGCTGAGTACAGTTGCCACAAACACATTTTTTAAAATTTTCATATCAAATCTTCCTTGCAAAGATTAAATAACAGGGGGGGATTATCACAACCCGCTGCACCTCAAAAGGTATGCAGCCAGTTGAGCCTCAGGTCTGCCCCGTTGGAACCTGAAACATTCGATTTGAAGGTGAGATTAATCGTGCTTCCCTTCGAAATGCCGTAACCCACGCCCAGCAATAAATCACTGCTGGTGCGGCGAAACTCTTGTGCATTGCCATCTGCGGTGTCGGCTTGGCGATTGGTCCATTGCATACCGGTGGTGAGCATACCCTTATACATAAGTCCACCCTTGATAACGCGTGTCAATCCAAAGTTAAAATGTCCCCTTTTTTCTATCTTGAACTCAATGCTCAATAAACTGCCGTAGATTTATGCCAAGGATATTAAACTTGATTCTGAGGGATTGGCAGCAAGTGAGATGGGTATCGAAATAACTTGCAGTTGCGATAATAATCCATCCACGGCTGGTTCATGAGTAGCTGAAAAGTCATGGGGGGATTGTGACTGTGATCGTGAGGTGGCTCGTTCTGTCATTAGAATAACTCCTTCTAGCATTTAAATTATCATTATTAAACCAGCTATTTTTTTATAGGCGCACTCAAAAAGAATCACGTACAAAAATGATTCTGATTTTAGTGAGCACTGCCACTACTTTTAATTTCTTCACTGCGGATTAAAAATTTTGAAAAAGGAAAGCCGGTCTTTTTATCGGTTCGTTGGATTTATACTAAATTAATTCTTATCCAACGGAGCCATTATTAATAAAGCTAACAACTTCTGTCAAGCGATTTTTTTAAAATTTTCTGCGCAAGAAAAACAAACAATCTGACAACAGGAGAATAATAAATGACGGCTCTCATTACAGGCTCATTTCAAATCGGTATTACTGTAGGCGGCTCACAAGACCCCGCTTGGT
>CAXNEI010000157.1:0-4247 GCA_964201195.1 Gammaproteobacteria bacterium | reverse complement strand
TTTTTTTAGCGATAACGGACTGAACAACTGACAGGCGATCTAATTCTCGATGACTCAACGTAATATTCCCCATTTGCCCGTCCCTTTTGAAGCCTCAAAGGGGACATTTTAACTTTGGACAAGGGGACATTATCGCTTTGGGCTAACAAGAGGATTAGTTTCGTTGTTTAAAATAAGATAACGATATAACATTTAGGATTCAAACTCCCCCCAACCCCCTCTTCAACTGAAGAGGGGGAGCATAAGGCAAAACCCCAAAATGTCATCAGCCACCGAAGAATCCATGCTGCACACTCAGCTGCACGACAGCTATGATCAATTAGTTCACGCACTGATGGAATTGCATAGCAGCTTAAAACAGGATCAAAGCGCGGGTTATTCTGCCTGGGTACCACTATCGGAATTAGAAATAACTGCCGGCGTTAATCCAATCGATCAAGCTTGCGAACTCTATTTGGCTTTATTTTTTTTCGATGGCCAAGACAGTCATGAAACCATCAGTCGTCATGGTTTAATTAGCGCTAGCCCAAATACCTTATCAAAGGCCTTGTTAGTTAATGAAGCAAAAACTCTATTTAAATCCTGTATTAGCCGCATTCGAGAAAGCTTTCCGCAATTATTAAAAAATATGCCGCAGGAATTTGCTGAGCGTCATCCCGCCATTCGCCAAGCATTGCGCGGCCAGAGTTTAAGCCGGCTCCATTTAAAACAATGCTATCGCCACATCCCGGTATTTACTCAACGACCAGTGCGTGTGGGCTTTACTTGGTCCATGGATAATCGCAGCATTACCCGAGTTTCCACCAGCGAAGCCGAACAACGTTTATTAAAACTAGGCGAAGAAAAACAACACGTGCAATCGCAATTAAATAAATTATACAGCTTGAATGCCAATAGCAGCCGAGCGCTGCGCAAAGTACAATTATTACCACCCTGCGTAAAAGCCAATTTAGTGTTTGATGATCAAGGTGAAATTTCTAGAAAAATTCTCAGTTGTCCTATGCCTATCTTAATTCCTGGATTTCCTCATGAACCTTTACCAAGTTACAAAAATTTATCCATTGAACCACCGAAGGAACGTACTCGGCCTAAACGCTTAGATAATAAATTAAGCCAGGAAGCTTTTTTACCTTCGATTAATGTCTATCTGTCCGAGACCTACGCATGAAAATTTTAGTGACTGGCACTGCTGGATTTATTGGTTGCGCCGCCGCACTAAGGCTATTGGAGCGTGGCGAGCAAGTTATCGGCATCGACAATCTCAATGATTATTATGACGTTAATTTAAAGCAAGCACGCCTAGAGCGTTTAAGGCCTTTCTCAAATTTTACCGAGATTCAGGCTGATATTGCTGATCGCGCAGCAATGAAACAACTATTTAACCAACATCAACCTGAAAAAGTTTTGCATTTAGCGGCACAAGCTGGCGTGCGTTATTCACTGCAAAATCCACAAGCCTATATCGATAGTAATATTCAAGGTTTTATGAATATTCTCGAAGGCTGTCGATATAATGCCATAGAACATTTGGTTTATGCTTCAAGCAGTTCTGTTTATGGCGCCAATACAAAAATTCCTTTTTCCGTTCATCATAATGTGGATCATCCGGTGAGCTTGTATGCGGCCACCAAAAAATCAAATGAGTTGATGGCGCATACCTATAGTCATTTATATAAAATCCCCACCACCGGTTTGCGTTTTTTTACCGTCTATGGCCCCTGGGGCAGACCAGATATGTCGCCGTTTTTATTCACTCGCAATATTCTCTCCGGCAAACCCATTCAAGTATTTAATTACGGTAAACATAAACGAGATTTCACTTATATTGATGATATTGTGGAAGGTGTTATTCGCACGCTGGATAAAATTGCTCAACCGAATACACAATGGTCAAGCGATCAACCGGACTCTGCCAGCAGCCAAGCGCCCTATCGTATTTATAATATTGGCCATAATCATCCGGTAGAATTAATGGATTTTATTGGCTTACTGGAAAAATTCCTCGGCAAAAAAGCGCAATGCGAGCTACTCCCTATGCAACCTGGCGACGTTGTTAACACTTATGCGGATATAGATGCATTGGTGACTGATGTCGGCTATCGACCTTCTACCAGTATTGAAGTTGGCGTAGAAAAATTTGTTGCTTGGTATCGAAATTATTATGGTTAATCCTATGAATACGAATGAACAAGCAGCCGGACTACACTGGGCGCCGGAAAAAAAATCTTGTTGGCAAGCACTAAAACAGCAAGCGCAATCTATCACTCAGATAAAAATGCTGGATTTATTTAGTGAAAATCCCCAGCGCGCTCAACAATTTTCTATTGAACATGAACCTTTTTTATTAGACTTTTCTAAAAATTTTCTGGATGAAAAAACCCTAGACTTATTAATCCAGCTTGCTGAAACCAGTCAACTTGAACAATCTATTAAAAATTTATTCTCTGGCAAAAAAATCAATCTCAGCGAGCAACGTGCAGCTTTGCATCCCGCTTTGCGTGCTTCATTGCCTTCAACCTTGATAGGAAATGATTGGACAAGTGAAGCTCAACGATTAACTCAAACGGTAGAACAATTGCGTCAAAGCCAATGGTTAAATCATTTGGGTCAACCCATTACCGATGTGGTGAATATTGGCGTCGGCGGTTCAGATTTAGGTCCACGAGTCACTTGTGAGGCACTGGCTGAATATGCTAATAGTTCGCTGCATTTGCATTTTGTCGCCAATATCGATCCCAATGAATTACATGCACTATTAAAAAAACTCAATCCAACCACTACGCTTTTTATTCTCTGCTCAAAATCTTTTTCTACTCGAGAAACTCAGCTAAATGCCACGCAAGCTAACCAGTGGCTGCAACAGACGCTAAGCAAAGAACAAATAACATCACACTGGCTTGCGGTAACCAATCATGCGGAAGGAGCGCGAGCTTTTGGCATTCCTGATCATCAAATTTTTTATTTACCAGAAACCGTCGGTGGTCGCTATTCAATTTGGTCCAGTATAGGCATTAGCTTAATGTTGAGTATTGGCCCAGAGCAGTTTCATGAATTTTTAGCCGGCGCAGAAAAAATGGATCAACATTTTCAGCAGGCGCCGCTTCGCCACAATATACCAGTTATTATGGGATTGCTGAGCATCTGGTATCAGAATTTTTTAAATACTCAAGCCCACGGCGTGATTCCTTATGATCACCAACTCATGCATTTTCTGGATTATTTACAACAATTAGAAATGGAAAGCAATGGCAAGTCTTGCGATCAACAAGGCAATCCAGTCAGCTATACAACAGGTGTTATTTTATGGGGCGGTGTAGGCTCTAATAGTCAGCATTCTTTTCATCAATTACTACATCAAGGCACTGAACTCTATCCAGTAGATTTTTTATTACCCTTAAATCATCCTCTGGCTGAATTGCGCGAGCAACATCAATGGCTAGTAGCAAATTGTTTAGCGCAAAGCCAAGCTCTAATGATGGGACGAGAAAATAAAGCCCAGCCAGAAAAAAATATTCCGGGTAATAAACCGAGTAATACCTTGTGTTACCCGCACCTAACTCCTGAAGTACTCGGTGGTTTAATTGCCTTGTATGAACACAAAGTATTTACCCAAAGCGTGATTTGGCAGACTAATCCGTTTGATCAGTGGGGCGTGGAATTGGGTAAGGTGTTATGTCAGGATATTTTTAATAGTTTGTCGGGAAAAGAAAATCAATCGCTGGATGGCTCGACGGAAAATCTGATCAATTGGGCGCAATAAATTGCGCCCCTACAGATGATTATTTATAAAAACTCTTAAAACAATAATTAGTCGCGTCAATAAAACTTTCTACGCTACCACAATCAAAGCGCTTACCTTTAAATTTATAGGCCATGACACAACCTTCACGGGCTTGAGTCATTAAAGCATCAGTAATTTGTACTTCACCATTACGACCTGGCGGTGTATTTTTCAGAATCCGGAAAATATCTGGCGTTAAAATATAGCGGCCCATAATGGCATAATTGCTAGGCGCTTCTTCAGGCTTAGGTTTTTCCACCATAGTTTCTACCCGAAATAAATCTTCACGCACTAATTCGCCAGCTATCACGCCGTATTTTTCTGTTTCTTGCTTGGGCACTTCTTCAATCGCCACAATGCTACAACGAAATTGTTTATAGAGTTTCACCATTTGACTTAACACACCTTCTTCCGGTGCAATACATAAGTCATCGGCTAATACCACACCAAATGCTTCATCACCAAT
>CAXNEI010000156.1:0-4310 GCA_964201195.1 Gammaproteobacteria bacterium | reverse complement strand
GTGCATCAAGCAGATATTGATTATTTGGTCTTTGATTATTTAGCCGAAGTAACGCTCTCTATTATGGTGGGGCAAAAACTAAAAAATCCACAAGCTGGCTATGCGGCTGATTTTGTCAAAACAGTTATGGCGCCACTGCTCAACGAGATCAAACAAAAAAATATTAAAGTCATTAGTAATGCCGGAGGCATTAATCCGCAAGCTTGCGCTGATGCCTTAACGATGATTGCGGAAGAAGCAGGATTATCTTTTAACATCGCCGTCATCAGCGGCGATGATTTAATGCCTGCTAAAGATAAGCTACCGCCAATCACTGAAATGTTTACCCAACAACCTCTGCCGAACAAAGTCATGAGCATGAATGCTTATCTTGGCGCGCAACCCATCGCTGAAGCATTAAATCAAGGCGCAGATATTGTAATTACCGGGCGCATTGTCGACAGCGCATTAGTATTAGGCCCCCTACTTCATGAATTTAATTGGGCAGCAACGGATTATGATTTATTGGCGCAAGGTAGTTTAGCTGGCCATGTAATTGAATGCGGCACTCAATGTACCGGCGGCAATTTTACTGACTGGGAAACGGTTCCGCATTTTGACAATATGGGTTTTCCCATTGCCACTTGTTATGCCGATGGCAGTTTTGAAATCAGCAAGCCAGACAATACCGGTGGCTTAATTAATTACGGAACGGTAGCCGAACAAATTCTCTATGAAATTGGTGACCCACAAAATTATTATTTACCGGATGTGATTTGTGATTTTAGCCAAGTAGAAATTCATCCTATTGCAGAAAATCGAGTTCGCGTTACTGGTGCAAAAGGTCGCGCACCCACAGAATCCTATAAAGTCTCGGCGACTTATTTGGATGGATTTAAAATTACCGCTAGTTTTTTATTAGCTGGCCAAGATGCGGTAAAAAAAGCGCAGACCGTTGCCAATGCATTAATTAGCAAAGCTGAGCGATTATTTAGCGAACGTCAATTAGGTGCTTTCCAACGCACAAATATAGAAATATTAGGTGCTGAAGCCACCTATGGCCCTCACGGAAAACAACAGAAAACCCGCGAAGTGATTGTTAAAATTTCTGCTGCGCACCCTAATAAAGAAGCCCTCATTTTATTTTCTCGAGAAATTGCTCAAGCAGCTACAGGCATGGCGCCAGGTATAACAGGCATGGTAGGTGGACGTCCCGATGCTTATCCTCTCATTCGATTATTTTCATTTTTATTGCCGAAAAATTTGGTTCAACCATTGATAAATGGCGTAATTTTTTCTGAAAAAGATTCACCCGTAGGGGCTCAATTTATTGAGCCCTCATCTCAGCAACAAACCACAACAAGGGCGCAATCAATTGCGCCCCTACAAAAGGCAGAAAAAACCGTACCGCTGATTCAACTCGCCTGGGCTCGCAGCGGCGACAAAGGCAACCATGCCAATATTGGCGTCATTGCCCGTAAAAAAGAATATCTACCTTGGATAGAACAAGCACTCACTGAAAAATCTGTGGCAGAGTATTTAAAGCATTTATTAGATCCACAAACGGGTAAAGTAACACGCTGGCCGCTACCCGGCTTAAATGCCTTTAATTTTTTATTAGAAAACAGTTTAGACGGTGGCGGCATGGCGAGTTTACGGATTGATCCGCAAGGTAAAGCTTTTGCCCAGCAGTTATTAGATTTCCCGATTCCTATTCCAGAAGATTTATTATGAAATATCACTCTATTTTTCACGCTCAACTTTTTGCTGGCAAACATATTTTAGTCACCGGCGGCGGTAGCGGAATCGGCCGTTGCATTGCCCATGAATTAGCAGCGCTCGGCGCAACCATCAGCTTGCTCGGTCGAAAAAAAGAAAAATTGGAAACTGTTGCTACAGAAATTCAGCAAGATACAGGAAAACTTCCGTTAATTTACTGTTGCGATATTCGCGAAGAAGCTGCTGTACAAGAACAAGTAAAACTCATGATTGAACAGCAAGGTCCACTTCATGGATTAATGAATAATGCCGGTGGTCAATATCCTTCACCGTTAGAAAAAATTTCAGCCAAAGGTTTTGATGCCGTAGTGCGCACCAATTTATTAGGTGGTTTTATTGTAGCACGAGAAGTTTTCACTCAATCCATGTCCATTCATGGCGGTGGCAATATCGTAAATATGCTAGCCGATATGCATAACGGTATGCCGACCATGGGACATTCCGGTGCAGCCCGAGCAGGAATGGAAAATTTTACTAAAACTGCAGCCATCGAATGGGCCCACGCCAATGTTCGCGTTAATGCAGTAGCGCCCGGCTGGATTATGTCGAGCGGAATGGATACTTATGATGATGCTTTTAAATCTATTATTAAAGGATTTAAACAAGCTTCGCCGATGAATCGCTTAGGCAATGAAGCTGAAGTCAGCGCGGCAGTTTGTTTTTTATTGTCTCCAGGCGCTGCTTTTATTAATGGCGTGACGCTTCGCATTGATGGCGGTGCTTCATTAGGTAATCGTGCTTTTCCTTTACATGAAACCACGCAACCTTCAACAGCGTTTGAGGGGTTTCATCGTGCAGTCCTGCCTACTATTTTTGCCAATGAAGATAAGAAGAGCCAAACTAATTAAGTTAAGACAACCTAAAAACAACTGACAGTCACAAACTGCTCATGCTTTAATGCATCGTTCAAAATAAAAACCATTCTCCATTTATTTTCATGAGTAACTGAAACATGGGCGCACTAGTAGCTATTCAAAACAAGCAACCACATAATCAACTTGAACAGTTGCTAGGGTCTTACTACCAGCAACAAAACCCTGATCGCTTGTGTACGCTTAAAGTTTCTGCTCTACAACCGGAGCCTACCGTTGATCTTGGATATCAAGAGCTAACCTCTCCAACTTCGACCAATCGACTCAAAGCTATCGTTAGATTGAATGCAACCACTGAAAGTCCTCGAGAGCAGAAAGAGTTAATCTTATCTCCCATCCCTGCAGATCTTTCTACTCATTATGCTACACCGCTAGCAGATGATGAACGGCCACCTATTAAACCTTGGGGCCAAGGTTATACAGAAGGCAAGCCAATTGACTCTGATGGCTCAACATTTATAGAAAATATCGATATAGATCACCCTATTTTTTTCCCCGAAGAAGGTGTTATTGCGGAAAAAACAGCTGATCAACAAAATCTCACAGAAGACCCTATGGTATTAAATGGAGCAGTCAATCAGACTCTGTCAAAAACGATAATACAACACACAAGCTATATCTTACGAGGAAATACAGACGAAGTTGCTATTGATTTAACCAATCACTTTATTACAAACGCGCAATTCACTGGAAATTTGTCTTCAACGAATTTTACCGGCGCGAAATTATTGCAATGTAATGCTTCGGATAACTCTACTTTTATAGGGTCAAATTTTTCAAATACCCAAATAACAGAATGCGATTTTAGCCGGCGTTCGTTTATTGCAAGCAATTTTAATGACGCTCAAATGAGATGTGGCAATTTTGATGCTTGCGATCTTTCCAACGCAACTTTTAGGGAGGCTTTAGCAGGTCACAGCTCTTTTATAAGCGCCAATCTTTCCAATGCTGATTTTAGTGGTGCTAATCTACAGTATTCTAATTTTTCGAATGTTGATCTGACTAGCGTTAATTTGACTGGCGCTAATCTGGAGGGTGTAAAACTATCCAAAAAGCAAGTTCAGCAAATTATTACTGCTACTCCAGCCGGCCAAAAAGCTAATTTATCGGGTGCTGATTTATCCGGCGTTAACTTGTCCAATATGAATCTGACTCACGCTAATCTGTCCGGTGCTGATCTGTCCGGTGCTGATCTGTCTGGCGCTAATCTGGCTGGTGCCAACCTGTCTGACGCTGATCTGGCTGGCGCTTTTCTGAAGGGTGTAAAACTATCCAAAGAGCAAGTTCAGCAAATTATTGCTGCTACTCCAGTCGACCAAAAAGCTAATTTACGGCGCGCTGATTTATCCGGCATCGACTTATCCGGCGTCGACTTGTCCAATATGGATCTGAGAAACGCTAATCTATCTGGCGCTAATCTATCTGGCGCCCTTCTAACTGGCATCAATCCGACTCATGCTGATCTTTCTGGCGCTAATCTGACTGACGTTGATCTAACTTACATCAATCTGACTTACGCGGATCTGGAAAACGTGAAGCTATCTACAAGACAAGTTCAGCAAATCATTAGTGGCGCAAAAATTCCGCAAATCATTAGTGGCGCAAAAATTTTGTGCAAAAAACCTAATTTACGTCGGGTTGATCTTTCTAACGTTGATCTGACCGACGTTGATCTGACTA
>CAXNEI010000155.1:0-4324 GCA_964201195.1 Gammaproteobacteria bacterium | reverse complement strand
GGTTCAGATATTGTGATGATTTTCGATGAATGCACGCCGTATCCTGCAACCCATGAGCAAGCACAGATTTCCATGGAGCTTTCTTTGCGTTGGGCGCTGCGTTCGAAAGAAGCGCATGGTGATAATCCTTCTGCGTTATTCGGTATTGTGCAAGGTGGTATGTACGCAGATTTGCGAGCGCACTCGCTAGAAAAATTAATAGAAATTGATTTTGATGGTTATGCTATTGGTGGTTTATCGGTGGGCGAACCGAAAGATGAAATGGCTCATGTGCTGGAAAATTTATTACCAGAGATGCCCAAAGAAAAACCGCGTTATTTAATGGGTGTTGGTAAGCCAGAAGATATTGTAAAAGCAGTTTGTTTAGGCGTAGATATGTTTGATTGCGTGTTGCCAACCCGCAATGCACGTAATGGACATTTATTTACCTGGCAAGGCGTAGTGCGAATTCGTAATGCAGCAAATCGCAGAGATGAGCGCCCCTTAGATGAAACTTGTTCTTGTTATACCTGCAAAAATTTCAGTCGTGCTTATTTACATCATTTGGATAATTGCAAAGAGATGCTTGGTGCGCAATTAAATACTTTGCATAATTTGCATTTTTATCAGAATTTAATGCAGCGGTTGCGTGATGCGATTGCTCAGCAGAAATTGGCGGATTTTCTCGAATATTTTTATAGTGTGTATCCAAAAGTTGCTTCTTAATTGTAGGGTGCAATAACCGTAGGGCATTGCACCTCTTTCTTTCGGCGATTTAGCGGCGCAATACGTGAATACACTATTGCGCCCTACGAGGTCTCATTGCTTCCTTACCCCAACTTCTTATATTTAATCCGATGCGGCTCCAAACTCTCCGCACCTAATTTTTTCTTTCGATACTCAGTCCACTCGGTGTAATTACCGGTGAAAAATTCTACTTCACTATCGCCTTCATAAATTAATAAATGCGTCGCTACCCGATCCAAGAACCAGCGATCATGGGAAATAATT
Organism: Gammaproteobacteria bacterium; assembly: GCA_964201195.1. Classification (GTDB taxonomy): domain Bacteria; phylum Pseudomonadota; class Gammaproteobacteria; order Pseudomonadales; family JAHFSE01; genus JAHFSE01. The sequence continues at coordinate 3,334 of CAXNEI010000155.1, read as the reverse complement.
AACGCGCAGCCGGGGAAGGCGAGGATGGCTTCTTCCAAAGCGCGCAGGGTTTCCACATCCAAATCGTTAGTCGGCTCATCGAGCATTAATACATTGGCGCCTTGGCGTAATACTTTCGCTAAATGAATTCGATTACGTTCACCACCGGATAAATCGCCAATGCGTTTTTGCTGATCGGTACCTTTAAAATTAAAGCGGCCTACATAAGCGCGTGAAGGCATTTCAAAGGCGCCTACTTGCATAATGTCAGAACCTTCGGAAATTTCTTCCCACACAGTTTTGCTGTTATCTAAATTATCCCGCGATTGATCCACATAAGCTAATTGCACTGTGTCGCCCACAGTAATGGTTCCTGAATCTACTTGATCTTGGCCAGTAATTAAACGGAATAAAGTAGTTTTACCCGCACCGTTCGGGCCGATGATGCCCAAGACAGCGCCGGGGGGTAAATCAAAACTTAAATTTTCATACAACAATTTATCGTCGTATTGTTTTTTCACGTTTTTTAATTCCAACACTTTATCGCCTAAGCGTGGGCCGGGTGGAATATATAATTGCTGAGTTTCATTACGCTTCTGGAATTCTTTTGAATTGAGTTCTTCAAAGCGAGCCAAACGCGCTTTACTTTTTGCATGACGGCCTTTGGGATTCGTGCGTACCCATTCCAATTCCGCTTGCACTGCTCGTCGATGCGAACCTTCTTCTCTTTGCTCTTGCGCAAGGCGCTGATCTTTTTGTTCGAGCCAGTTGGAATAATTGCCTTTATAGGGAATGCCATGACCGCGATCTAATTCTAAAATCCATTCCGCCGCATTATCGAGGAAATATCTATCATGGGTAATAGCAACCACGGTGCCGGGGAAATCATGGAGAAATCTTTCTAACCAACCGACACTTTCTGCATCCAAATGGTTGGTAGGTTCATCGAGCAACAACATATCGGGATTGGATAATAATAAACGACACAGCGCGACGCGACGTTTTTCACCACCGGATAAATTAGCGACATTCGCATCCCAAGCAGGCAAGCGCAGAGCATCGGCAGCGCGCTCTAAGGTGCGATCTAATTCCCACGCACCGGCGGCATCAATTTTATTTTGCAGCTCTGCTTGTTGCTCTAACAATTTATTCATTTCATCATCAGACATTTCTTCGCCGAATTTCATGCTGATTTCGTCGAATTTTTCTAATAAGGCTTTAGTTTCCGCCACACCTTCTTCCACAATACCGCGCACATCTTTGCTCGGATCCAATTGTGGTTCTTGCTCTAAATAACCAATGCGAATGCCGCTCTGTGGTCGCGCCTCGCCGTTAAATTCTTTATCGACGCCAGCCATAATGCGCAGCAGAGAAGATTTACCGGAACCGTTTAATCCGAGTACGCCAATTTTTGCGCCAGGAAAAAAGGACAGGGAAATATCTTTTAGAATTTCTCTTTGTGGGGGTACGATTTTCGATACCCGATTCATGGTGAAAATATATTGAGCCATAAAAATTAAGCCAAAATAGTAGGTTAAAAAAATAGCTATTAAATTAAATAGCTGATTGGTTGAGTGAGTTTTTGTCTAAGAGGATCATTTCTGCCAGTAAGGTTTCCGGTGCAATATCTTGTTCATGAGGCCAAGTCACTGCGCCAAATGAAATGCCCACTTGATTAAAATAATGAAGCTCTTTTAATTCCTGAAATACACCACGATCAAGATAGGGTTTTAAATCAAAAATACCTTTTTTGCCATTTTCGATTTCTACATAGATGCAATAATCAGGTAATGGTCTGACAGATTTAACATCCCAATACATGGTCACCTCACCGCCATCCTAAGATGATCCCGTAGAACATAGAAATAATAGGCATGCGCTGCACTCCCTAAAAGAAACAGCGGGCATACTAGCCTTTATCGGGTAGCTTCTTCAATCCCTCGCCAAGCAATTTCTGCCAATCGATTGATTTCCTCAGTGGTAATCACATAGGGCGGCATAAAATAAATCACATTGCCGAGGGGGCGCAAGAGAGCCCCTTGGCTGAGTGCATATTCATAGACCTTGAGCCCACGACGTTCCTGCCAAGGGAAGGGGGTTTTATCGGTTTTATTTTTCACCATTTCGATGGCTAAAATCATTCCGGTTTGGCGCACTTCGCCTATGTGGGGGTGGTCAGAAAAATGCGCTGTGGCTTGTTGCATCTGCGCGCTCAAGATTTTGTTATTTTCTAATACCGGTGTTTGTTGAAATAATTTTAGTGTGGCTAATGCTGCGGTGCAGGCGAGGGGATTCCCGGTATAACTGTGAGAATGCAGAAAAGCTTTTTGTTGTGCGTAGTCACCATAAAAAGCTTGGTAGATATTATTCGAAGTCATCACGACCGAAAGCGGTAAATAACCACCGGTTAAACCTTTTGATAAACAGAGAAAGTCTGGTGTGATATGGGCTTGCTCACAAGCAAATAAGGTTCCGGTGCGACCAAAGCCCACCGCAATTTCATCGGCAATTAAATGCACTTGATATTTATCACAAGCTTCACGTAGTTTGGTTAAATAAATCGGATGATACATCCGCATAGAACCAGCGCACTGCACCAAAGGCTCGATAATGACGGCACAAGTTTCATGAGCGTGTTTTTCTAACGCCGTTTCCATTTTTTCAAATTGACGGAGTGAATAATTTTCCCAAGATTCTCCGGTTTCGCGAAAATAACAATCCGGGCTTTCTACTTGGATAGTTTCGAGCAATAAAGGTTTGTAGGTTTCTCGATATAAATCTACGCCGCCGACAGCGAGCGCTGCTAAAGTTTCTCCATGGTAGCTGTTGGTCAGAGAGATAAATTTAGTTTTTGATTTAATGTTTTTATTAAGCCCATTTTTGTTTAACCAATAGTGATAACTCATCTTCAGCGCAATTTCGACGGCGCTCGAACCATTATCTGCATAAAAACATTTATCTAAACCAGTGGGCGTCATAGCGACTAGTTGCTCGGATAATTCAATCACCGGTTGATGAGAAAATCCAGCGAGTAACACATGCTCTAATTGATCCAGCTGTTGATGCAGCGCTGCATTAATTGCGGGATGACAATGACCAAATAAATTTACCCACCAAGAACTGATTGCGTCGATATATCGCTTGCCATCGAAATCTTCTAGCCAAACGCCTTGGCCTTTTTTAATCGGAATAATCGGCAGCGTCTCGTGATCTTTCATCTGAGTGCAGGGATGCCATAAAACTTGGAGATCGCGATGAGTGAGTGAGTTATTGTTCATTGGAACGGTTCCTTTCATTTATTGTATTGTGTGATCAATCTACAAAAACGGAATAATCGAATTATCCAGTAAGGTAA
>CAXNEI010000154.1:0-4330 GCA_964201195.1 Gammaproteobacteria bacterium | reverse complement strand
ACAAGTGGAGACGGATTAATTTAGAGTTACTGCATTCTTAGTTCTGGCGGTTTAATTAATGATTCGGCAGGAATGCCTAATTGTTGGTGTAGCTGCCAAATCATATTTAAAGTTAAGGCGCGCTTGTAATTTAGCACTTCATATACCCGATTGCGTCTGCCGATCATTGGCTCTAAATCTTTAGCAGTAAGTCCTTGTTGCTCCATTTTAAATTTAATGGCTTCAATAGGGTCAGGTAGATCTATAGGGTAGTGTTTGCGCTCATAGGATTCTACTAGCGTAACTAATAGATCTAATTTTTCGCCTTTGAGTGAATTGGGGGTAGCCGTCATTAGGGTTTCAATTTCTTTGAGTGCGGCGCGATAGTCTGCTTTAGTCTTAATAGGTTTAATGTTCATAATGGCCTCAATTAAATAGTTTGCGCATTAATTCTGTCGTATTGTTTATGGGTTCCGATAAAACGAATATAGACAACACGGTACGCGTAATTAATCCAAACAATTAAACGATATTTGTTGCCTGCGATGTTAAATACAACACGTCCATCTTTGAGAATGCTTGCATTACCAAAATCGCTCTTAACCTCAGCCGGTGAATTCCAGTCTGCGGCCAGGCTATACCGATACCAGGCTAAGATAGGCTCTTTAGAGTCAGCGTAGTCTGGATTTTTCTCCCAGAAATTTTTGAGTGTTGAAAGTGCAATAATTCTCATGGAGATAAGAATAGTCCCATTATGGGATTGTAGCAATAGGGTGTTAAGTAGAATGTTGAGAGTTTTTTCACGCCAATTCCTCTACCTTCTGCTGTGCTTGCAAAAAAGTCTGGCTATGCAGCACCGACTCCAACCGCATAAATAATTCTGTCTCATCATAGGGCTTTGACAGAAAATCATTTACCCCAGCAATAAAACCTTGATGTAATGCTTCAGTATCTTCTTTCAGCGCGGTAAGAATAACAATCGGCAGAGTTTTGGAAATAGTTGCTCTGATCGTTGCTGCTACTTCATAACCATTCATGCCGGGCATCATTACATCTAATAAAATTAAATCGGGCATGGTTAAATCTGGTATTTCTGGATGGTAGGGGCGTAATTTATTGCGCCCAACAAGATCATTCAGCAAATCCAACGCTGCCTTACCTGAATTCGCCGTAATCACCGTTGCACCAATTGAAGTTAAAAAGTTTTTCGTCACCCTAATATTGAGTCCATCATCATCCACTACTAATACAGTAGCTTTCGGCAATAACTGCAAATGCGGAAATGACCGTTGCATGTGGGGATTAATTTTTCCTGCAATACATTCAGGTAACGGTGATTCAGTGAATTGCATAGTGGGTGACCGATGAGAATAATGCGATACAGCTGCGCCTTCCGCCAACGGCACCGAAAAATAAAAACAACTGCCTTTACCCATAGAACTTTTCACCCCAATAGCACCTTGATGTAATTCGACTAATTTTTTCGTCACTGACAAACCCAATCCTGAACCACCATATTTTCTAGACTTAGAACCATCCACTTGCTCAAAGGCATCAAAAATTAACTCTAATTTGTGAGAGGGAATTCCTATGCCCGTATCAGCAATAAACAGCTTTAAAAAACCAGACTCTACTTCCGCATAAATCCGAATAAACCCTTTCGGGGTAAACTTAATTGCATTACCCAACAAATTATACAAAATCTGTTGCATCCGATTTTCATCAGCTAATGCTTTAGGCAAATCATCCGGTAGCTCATTGATCAACACCAAATTTTGATGAGTCATTTGTGGCGTTAGTAACACCAACAAATTTTTCATCAATAGCGGAATATTCACCTCAGCCAGCATTAACTCCACATTGTTATCACGCATTTTGGAGAAATCCAAAATATCATTAATCAAATAATGCAACCGAGTACCGCTCTGATGAATCAACTGTAAATTCTCTAATTGCTCAGCCGATATTTCACTTTCCAGAATGCTAACCAAATACTGCGCCATCCCTATAATGCCATGCAGTGGCGTGCGGAGTTCGTGAGAAGTATTAGCGAGGAATTCGTTTTTGCGTTTGTCGAGGTCTTGGAGTTTGCTGTTAGAGGCTTCAAGTTTTTTATTGCTCTCAGCTAACTCAGCATTTTTTTGGTTAAGCTCAGTATTTGCTAAATCCAATTCAATATTTTTTTGATTGAGCTCGGTAGTTTTTTCTTCTACCTTTTCTTGTAGATTATTAGTGAGATCAATGTTTTTCGTGACGTAACGGTGGCCAATGACGCTAAAAAAAGCAGAAGCGATAAGCACTGTTCCATTCCAAAACAATGCAGCAAGAATATCTGAATTTTCTGCATTTGATTTAATGGCGGCTGGGACGATTAAAAGATAGGCGAATAAGCAGGGAATAATTGTATATCTAGGTTTCCAACTCATAATAATAGCCAGCGTTGTGAAAACTGTAGACATACCAAGAGCATATGAAAAAAAGTGATCAGCATAGAAAATCATTATTCCGATTGCCATGGAAACGACAATGGTACAGAATACTCCAAGAAATAGTATTTTGTTATGATCTATCGTATTTTTTAGGGCTAACATAGCTGCCAAGAGGGTAAGAATACTTGTTATTCTAAGACTATAAAAAAAATTAACATGCTGTGGTTCAAGGTAATAATCAAATGGGAACCAGAGAAAGAGAAAGACAGAAGACAGTTTGAATAAGAGAAGCATCCTGTTTTTATCAATTTCAGCCTGAGTTAAAATTTGATCGCTTGAAATATCTTGCAAGAAAAACCGACTGAGATAATTTGTCATAGCTTGCATCCATCCTTGATTGCGTTTTAATAAAAAAGTTGACCGAGTGAGCAGAATAAATCGATGAAACGAATGGTCAACGAGGCGCGTAAATTAGCATCAAGTAGGGGTGAGGTGCAAATGGGGGTTTATTAAGATGTGGTGAAGTCGGGCGCAACAATTATCAGCGCAGAGGTAATAGGCTATTAGCTGAAAAGTTAGGTGAGATTTTGACCGTGAAGGTAGTTAAAATCGGCGTGTTTCTAGTAGGGGCTCTCAATTGTTTTGAGCATGGAAAAGTGTTTTGCTAATCCATCGAGTAATAGTCTTTCTCGGCCTTCGCGAACGCCTGCGTACAATTCCGCAATAGTTAATACACAGAGAAAGGGTGGTTTCTGCAATCCCTCAATAAAAGCTTCAGCGCCTGGGTGACCACGCAGGGGGCCGGGGCAACTGCAAAAAATACCCCCTGGCTCGTAAACTCGCCTTCCCCCCTACTGCGCTTCGCTTGCAGGAGGGACAAGGTATGTTATAGCACTGGGGAGTTACAAGAAATCAGCCTAAGGCGCAATGGTAGGCAAAGACGTTGTAGAAGAGAGCAATACAGAATTTGTTAGTGGGGTTTCTACTATATTCAAGCCTAATTCTCGACAATGTGCTTCAGCCGCTATTGAGTAAGCCAGTAAATCATTATGGTAATGCTCTGCAAGACGTTCGCGAGTGAGATGAATTTCAGCAACAATTGGGTCGTGCCAAGACGTTTTTTTTACATCTGATTTCATGGTTGTTGTTCCTCTCAGCGGGCAGGGTATGAGTGAGTTTCCATGTAACCGCGCAGCAATTTATTAATGCGAGTTTGATAACCTGTGCCTTGGTCTTTAAACCATTCAAGTACATCAGCATCTAATCGTAGGGTGACAGATTGTTTGTTAGGGATATGTAGTGTTGCGCGGCGGAAGAAGTCTGCATCTAGCTCGGGAATGTCACCGGTATCTATATCTTTATCTGTCATTTTTTGCAGTTTCTGCCAATCAGTTTTTGATGGTTTTTTCATAACAGCGCACCTCGTTTTTTGTAGCCTTTCTAGCAGAAATAATACGTGTAATATCGCCTTCACGCTCGGTATAAATAACGACACCCACCAAGGCTTTTATCCAGCCAATTCCTATCCAGCGAGTTTCATCATAATCCTTCCGGTCATCCGCTAGGTTAAGCATTGGATGATTAAAAATATCGATAGCATCAGCAAAATCAATTCCATGCTTGTAAATATTGGCCTTATTTTTTGCTTCATTCCACTCAAACAGCATGTCGACCTCTGTCATTACTATTGTACGTACATTATAGATTGCATTATTGGGGTAACGCAAGTCGCTCTTTACTCGATAATCTGCAATTTTAAGAAAACTTTAGTGTTTTAATAGTTGGCAATGGAGGTAGAAGCTCACTCACGCCAATTCCTCTGCTTTTTCTCGCGCCTTTAAAAAAGTCTGGCTGTGCAGCACCGACTCCAGCCGCATAAATAATTCTGTCTCATCGTAGGGCTTCGACAAAAAATCATTCAC
>CAXNEI010000153.1:0-4337 GCA_964201195.1 Gammaproteobacteria bacterium | reverse complement strand
ATTGGGTGCTGAGAAACAAATTAGCATTCAACCCAGCAGCTTGCAGCGCACTCGCTCCGCTATTGGCAAAGAACTCCACAAAGGCTGCCACCGCAGTGCGCTGACCGGTAAGGCTCACTGAAGAAGCGTCGAATTGCTTCGCAAAGAATGCATTGGAGTGAGCAAATAATGAAGGAAAGGCCGAATTAAGATCGGCTGCTAAAGCGTCGGTGAAAGATTGAATTGGGTTAGTGCTGAATACCGACATAAACTATTTCCTTTCTGGATTTTTTTAAAGACTGCTATGCGAGGCAGCGGAGCCACTTCGCTAAAAACTGGCCGATTATCCAGAAATACCTAGCCCTTCGCAACTCATTTGCCAGGAAAGCCTGTTTATTATTCATGCAAAAAAACAATTCGCTGCAGAACTAGCTTGCCTCACCGACACCTGCCATAATCGCGCAGCCCAAGATCACTCACCAAAAAAGTTTACCTCGAGGCAAAGGTCATCATGAAAATTCGCTCTTCCTTCTTCCAGATTATTTTTCTTCTCATGCTCAGTACTGGATTAGCCGGCTGTGGGGTCAATAATATTCCCAGCCTTGATGAGCAAGTGAAAGCTACTTGGGCCCAGGTGGAAAACCAATATCAGCGCCGAATTGATTTAATTCCTAACCTAGTTGCTACGGTAAAAGGGTATGCCTCCCATGAAAAAGACACGCTGACAGCGGTCACTGAAGCGCGAGCTAAAGTGGGCTCGATGCAAGCCGGCGGCTTACTTAACAATCCCCAAGCACTCAAACAATTTGAAACGGCACAAAGTGGGCTAACAAGCGCATTACAGCGACTCATGGTAGTGGTTGAACGCTATCCAGACTTAAAAGCTAATCAAAATTTCTTAGCGCTGCAATCACAGCTCGAAGGCACGGAAAATCGTATCAGCGTAGCGCGGCGTGATTATGTGCAAGCGGTGCAAGTCTATAACACGGAAATTCGTACCCTACCTGGTTCTATCTGGCATAAATTGCTCTATAGCAATATGAAAATTCGTGAAACCTATGAAGCAACCAGCAAAAATGCCGAACAAGCACCGCAGGTTAAGTTTTAATGCGAAAAACCTTGATACGAAAAATAGTATGGCTATGGGCAGCGGCGTTGATTTTATTCAGCGCCTGCGCTGCCCAAGCAGCAATAAAATTTCCTCCACTCACTGGTCATGTAGTAGATGATGCTCATCTCTTAACACCTGAAATAAAAAATCAACTAGAACAGCAATTAGCTGCCCATGAGCGGGCAACAGCCAACCAAGTAATTATTGCTACTGTACCCGATCTACAAGGTTACCCTATCGAGGATTTTGGTTATCAATTAGGTCGCGCTTGGGGCGTGGGTCAAAAAGGTAAAAGTAACGGCGTAATTTTATTAATCGCGCAAAAAGACCGAAAAATTCGTATTGAAGTGGGTTATGGTTTAGAAGGTGTGATTACCGATGCACTCTCCAACCAAATTATTTACAACCACATAGCGCCTGCCTTTAAACAAAACAATTATGCTGCGGGAATTATTCAAGGCACCAACGCAATTATTGCTGCCCTAGGCGGACAATATGCTGCACAGAAATCAGTAGATCGTCGTTCGAAAAAAATGCCTTTATGGGTATGGATATTTTTCCTACCGCTGTTATTTCTCAATCGTCGCCGCGGATTATCGGGCGGTTACCCTGGTGGTGTTTTGGGGGCTGGCATATTAGGTGGCGGCCTGGGTGGTTTTGGCGGCGGCGGCTTCGGTGGCGGCGGTGGATTTTCTGGCGGTGGTGGTGGTTTCGGCGGTGGCGGCGGCTCAGGAGGTTGGTAATGTTAGTAACGGAAAGTCAGCAACAACAAATCGAACAATGCATCAGCGAGATTGAAACTAAAACCGACGCGGAATTAGTCTGTGTATTAGCTGCGCGCAGCGACCCCTATTATTATATTTCTGCTGTCTGGGCTGCTTGCATTGCTTTTTTAGCGCCGATTCCCTTAGGTTTTTTTACTGAATGGTTTCACCTGTCTTTTATTTTATTTCTGCAGGCAGGCACTTTTATCACCGGGTTTTTATTATTACGCTGGCCACCGCTGTTAACCTACTTCATTCCAAAACCGGTACGTTATTGGTATGCAACAAATTTAGCGCGCCGACAATTTCTTGCACAAAATCTACATCACACTCAAGGGGCAACTGGAGTATTAATTTTTATTTCTGAAGCTGAACACTATGTGGAAATTATGGCGGATCGCGGAATCCACCAGCATGTACCGAATGAAACCTGGCAACATATCGTGGATGAATTAATTACGCAGATTAAACAACAACGCACCTTCCCAGGATTGCTGACCTGTCTCGATCAGTGCGGGGCTCTATTAGCGCAACACGTACCCGCCACTCACCAGAAAAATGAATTACCGAATCGATTAGTCATCTTGTAATTATTCAGGCATGGTTCAACAAACATCTCTACAAACCCTTGTATCGCAACTACGCGGTGTAGGCGAACGCACGCAACAACAGCTTGCTCGCCTTGGCCTCTACACACTACAAGATTTATTATTTCACTTGCCGCTGCGTTATCAAGATCGCACTCAACTCACGCCGCTGAATAAACTCTCCTTCGGTGGAGAATATGTGGTGGAAGGCATTATTACCTCCGTTAATTTCAATAAAAAAAATAGTCGCAGCGTAACCTGCCAGATCACTGATGAACGCGGATTTTTAACCTTACGATTTTTTCATTTTAGCGGACATCTACAACAACAATTAAAACCGCAACAAAAAATACGTTGTTTTGGTGAAGTGCGCATGGGCCCAAAAGGTTGGGAAATGGCCCACCCTGAATTCATCGCGGAATCTTCTGCATTACCCGATCATCTCACACCGGTTTATCCCACTACAGAAGGTTTACACCAAAATAAATTACGTCTTTGTATTACACAGGCGCTCACTATTTTTTCGGACAGCCCAGATGACGCCTATGAAATTCTGCCTGAAAAAATTACCCACCTATTAAAATGCGGATCCATCAAAAAAGCTTTATTCACTTTGCATCGCCCTAGAAATCAATATGAATTAAATCACGCCATCGACAATAGGCTTTCCCCTATCGCTCGTTTAGCAGTAGAAGAATTCATGGCCCATCACGTGAGTTTATTAACACTGCGCGCTGAAACCAAAAAACAACAGGCTAGTCTTTTACGACCGCAAACCGATTTAATTTCGCGTTTTTTGCAACATCTGCCTTTTACGCTCACCCAAGCACAACAACGGGCTTTCGCTGACATTGAACAAGATCTTGCTATAAACCAACCCATGCTGAGATTAATTCAAGGTGATGTGGGCTCAGGAAAAACGTTGGTCGCTGCCTTAGCTGCCTTACTTGCCATCGATAATCAACAACAAGTTGTCTTAATGGCGCCCACAGAAATTTTGGCTGAGCAACATTGGATTAATTTTAATAAATGGTTTTCGCCTTTAAATATTCAAACGGCATGGCTCACCGGAAAAATAAAAGGTCAACAACGCACAGAGACTTTAGAAAAAATCGCGAATGGAAGTGCGCAGTTAATTATCGGCACCCATGCATTATTTCAAGAAACGGTAATCTACAAAAATTTATCTTTAATAATTATTGACGAGCAACATAGATTTGGTGTCGATCAACGTTTATCGCTACGCAATAAAGGTGCGGACACTCATCGCCTGCCCCACCAATTAATGATGACCGCCACACCAATTCCGCGCACCTTATCGATGACTTTATATGTGGATCTCGATACTTCGATTATTGACGAATTACCGCCTGGTCGTCAGCCAATAACTACCTTAGTGATGCCAGGAGAAAAGCGCGAACAATTGATTCAACGCATTCAGCAAGTGTGCGCGCAAGGTCGACAAGTTTATTGGGTTTGCACATTGATTGAAGAATCGGATGTATTAACTTGTGAAGCAGCCAATAGTACCTATGAAAACTTACAGCAAGCTCTCCCCAATTTGCGCATTGGCTTAATCCACGGCCAATTAAAAACTCAACAAAAAGCTGAAATTATGGAAGCTTTTAAAGTCGGCGCTATTGATTTGTTAGTTGCCACCACAGTAATTGAAGTAGGCGTCGATGTGCCCAATGCCACTCTAATGGTGATTGAAAATGCTGAGCGATTAGGTTTAGCGCAACTACATCAATTACGCGGTCGCGTAGGCCGAGGACCAGAAGCGAGTTATTGTATTTTGCTGTATCGAAATCCTTTGTCGCTGATTAGTCGTCAACGCTTAGGTTATTTAAAAGAAAGTCAGGATGGATTTTATTTAGCGGAAAAAGATTTAGAACT
>CAXNEI010000152.1:0-4339 GCA_964201195.1 Gammaproteobacteria bacterium | reverse complement strand
TGCCACCATCCGCTTGTTCAAAACGACCCCGACGTTGTTGCGCAGCACCAGTAAAGGCGCCTTTTTCATGGCCAAATAATTCAGACTCCACTAATTCTTTTGGAATTGCTGCCATATTCAAAGCAATAAAAGGCGACTGCGCACGAGGGCTATGTTTATGTAAAGCACGCGCAACTAATTCTTTTCCCGTTCCTGATTCGCCATTAATTAATACCGTAATATTCGAATGCGATAACCGGCCAATGGCTTTAAATACCTCCTGCATAGCTGGCGCTTCACCAATAATTTCTGGTGTTGGATCAACAAAATCATTAGCAGGATGCGCAGGAATATCTTGACGTAAGGTCAGCGCGCGCTTTACCAAAGCAACTGCTTCATCCAAATCAAAAGGTTTAGGTAAATAATCAAAAGCACCTTTTTGATAGGAAGTAACAGCGCTATCTAAATCAGAATGGGCTGTCATCACAATAGTGGGAATTTGCGGACAACGCTGCTGAATAATATCAAGTAATTCGTGACCATTAATATTCGGCATCCGAATATCCGTGACTATCACATCAGGATACTCATGATTGAGCTGTGACAAAAGTTGCTCACCATCTTCAAAAGTGCGCGCTCGAATTCCCGCTTGGCTGAGTGCTTTTTCTAATACCCAACGAATCGACTTATCATCATCCACCACCCAAACATTACTGTGTGAATTCATGAGCAAACTCCAAAGGTAATAAAAGTGTGAAGGTGGTAAGACCAGGTCTACTGTTACACTCCACCACCCCCTGATATTGATGAATAATCGATTGCGCAATGGACAAGCCTAATCCAGTGCCTGATGCACGCCCACTTACCATTGGATAAAAAAGTGTAGAAGCAATTGCCTCTGGAATTCCTGGCCCGTTATCGGTAATGGCAATAGAAATTATTTTTCGATGCCGACGACTGCCCACATTAGTTTGAAATAAAATCCGGGTTTTAATGCGAATAGTAGGGGGTTCTGAATTGTTATTCTCCAATAAAGCCTGCATCGCATTACGCACAATATTTAATAAGGCCTGAATTAATTGATCGCGGTCAATTAAAATTTCCGGCAAGCTTACATCATAATCGCGAATAAATTTTAATTGCTGCTCGGATTCCACATCGACAATATTTCTCACATGCTCCAACACTTCGTGAATATTGACCTGGGTGACTTTCGGCAATCCTTTCGGCCCTAACATTCTATCAACTAAGACGCGCAGACGATCCACTTCATTAATAATCACCGAAGTATAATCTTCTAATTCGCTGCCTATCAGTTGCTTTGATAATAATTGCGCTGCGCCGCGAATACCGCCCAGCGGATTTTTTATTTCATGCGCCACACCTTTTACTAAAGCCCGTGCAGCTTGTTGCGTGCTGAGATTAGATTCTTCACGACTGATTTTTAAAAAGCGATCGAGGGGTTGAATTTCTAATAACAATGCTGAAGTCTGCAAGGCTGCCGCGTCGGGCAAGGTCACACTCAATGGTGTTACGGTAAAATCGACCAATAGGGCACCGCTTTCTTTACCCTGCAAATGTGCTTCACGTTTAGTATAAACGCGGCCTTCGCTCAGGGCTTTTTTCAATGTAGCAATGGACTCTAAATCTTCAGCAAAAAAAAGACTCATAGAAAAATCAGCGAGATGCGCTGTGCTGGTAGCAAGCAAACTACTGGCCGATGCATTCATATAAAGGACTTGCAGCTCGGCATCCAACAAAAACACAGCGGTGGATAAATTATCCAACAGCGTAAAAAAAGGATCCAAATGCGTCGTTGTCATGGGGCTGTTAACTTCTTGGATGGTAAAGTGCGCAGAAAACTGCAATAAGCAAGCCATGGGATTTAGTTGCCATTACCGGCAACTCGCTTAAACAGGCGGGTCATTGTGATGCATTTTATTTAATAACGCACCATGAAAGAGCTCAAAAGATTATTGCTTAGGTGAATTATTTTTTCTCAGTAGCAAAGAAGGCTGCTGAACATAAATCGTAATGAGCTTGCTGCTAATTACCGCTTTACCTGCTGCATCGACTACCTGCGCCTGCAAGGTATGGCTTCCTCGATATAACTCAGTGATAGAAGCTGAGGGTGAAACGGAAGGCGCAGCAATCGGTGAGCCGTCTTTTAAAAACACAATTTTATGATTGAGCTGCAATTCAGGCTTGATACTGACAGCAACAAAAACAGCAGAAGGTGGCGTGGGAAAAGCCGTTTCATTCTGTGGTGAAGTAATCTCGATGGATTGATAGGCCAAGCTGCTTGGCGGCGTAACTTTTTTTGGAATGTCGGATATTTTAACGCTGGGCAAATGAATCGTAGGGGCTAGTCGTTGTTCGATTTTAGTCGCATGGACATCCGCCTGTGGCTTATCAGAATATACCGTAGTGCCGTCAGGTGTTTCCCAACGATAAATTTCATCGGCAACAACTCCATTGCTGAGCAACAAAATCGCGAGCACAAATAATCTAACAAGAACATTCATGAGGTGCATCATTCCTTAATTATCTGGGGAGACTCCTTTCTAAAGCCTAACATAAAAAAGGCCTCTGACGAGGCCTTTTTGTTTAACTCTAAAACCACCCCGCCTCTTCGAGACACCCCTCCACAGGAGGGGAATTTGTCTGCGGCTGAGGTATTAATTCCCCTCCCGTGGAGGGGTGTCAGGCTTTAGCCTGACGGGGTGGTCAAAGATTCAGCTTAGCAAGAATAATACATCTCAAACTCAACTGGATGAGTCGTCATATTCAAACGCTCAACTTCTTTGCGTTTCAATTCAACATAACCAGCCAACATGTCCTCAGTGAACACACCGCCTTGAGTTAAGAAAGCGCTATCGGCTTCCAATGCATCCAAAGCTTGCTCCAACGAAGAAGCAACCGTAGGAATTTTCTTCGCTTCTTCTGGTGGCAAATCATACAAATCTTTATCCGCAGCATCGCCAGGATGAATTTTGTTTTTGATGCCATCGAGACCAGCCATCAACATAGCCGCAAAAGCTAAGTAAGGGTTAGCAATAGGATCAGGGAAACGTACTTCAATACGACGGGCTTTCGGGCTGTGCACGAAAGGAATACGAATAGAAGCAGAACGGTTGCGTGCAGAGTAAGCCAACATCACCGGTGCTTCAAAGCCAGGCACTAAACGCTTATAAGAGTTGGTGCCTGGATTAGTGAAAGCATTCAATGCGCGAGCATGTTTGATAATACCGCCGATGTAGAACAATGCCATTTCAGATAAACCGGCATAGTCATCGCCAGTGAATAAATTCACGCCATTTTTAGACAGTGATTGGTGAACATGCATACCGGAACCGTTGTCGCCGACCAAAGGCTTAGGCATGAAAGTCGCGGTTTTGCCATAAGCGTGCGCTACGTTATGCACGCAATATTTCAAAATTTGCACTTCATCTGCTTTCGCGACCAAGGTATTAAATCTAACACCAATTTCGTTTTGACAAGCAGTCGCCACTTCATGGTGATGTACTTCTACGTGCAAGCCCATAGACTCCATCGCATTACACATAGCGGCACGTAAATCGTGTGCAGAGTCTACTGGTGGAACGGGGAAGTAACCGCCTTTAATGCCAGGACGGTGGCCTGTATTTCCGCCTTCAAAGTCTGCATTAGATGCCCATGCTGCTTCTTCAGAGTGAATCGCATACATAGCACCGGAAATTCCGCTAGTCCATTTCACATCATCAAAGATGAAAAATTCAGGCTCTGGACCAAAGAAAGCGGTATCTGCAATGCCGGTAGATTTCAAATAAGCTTCAGCGCGTAAAGCCAATGAACGTGGATCACGCTCATAACCTTGCATGGTGTTTGGCTCAATAATCGTACAGCGAATATTAATCGTAGGCTCATCAGTGAAAGGATCCAATACAGCAGTGGAATCATCGGGCAACAAAATCATGTCGGATTCGTTAATGCCTTTCCAACCAGCAATGGAAGAACCATCAAACATTTTACCCAATTCAAAAAATTCATCGTCATCTACATCCGCAGCAGGGAAGGTAACGTGTTGTTCTTTACCACGGGTATCGGTGAAACGTAGATCAATCCAGCGGGCTTCGTGTTCTTTCAATAACTGTTTAGTCTTAGACGACATGGTCAGTCTCCTATCGGGGGGTTGCTTACATAAAAAATAGAGAAGTGAAAATCATCGTTGCCGGGAGCAAGTCATATGCCACAAAGGCAAGTATCTGAGGGGCTGGCGGCGCGGCGCATAATTTAGCAAACCCTGGCGGGAATTACACCTCATAAATTACGGTTCTACTGCTAGAGAGGAAATTTTTTGTGCCTATTTGAGCGGCTTGAC
>CAXNEI010000151.1:0-4341 GCA_964201195.1 Gammaproteobacteria bacterium | reverse complement strand
ATTGAATTTTGATAAAGCCACAGGATTTTTAATTGGGCCGCCGAATAAAGGCCTCAATTGCATGTTCACTTTCATGAACACTGCTCGTATCGGTACAGCACTTCAAGGTATTGCTACGGCTGAAGCTTCGTTTCAAGGTGCATTAACTTACGCCAAAGAACGTTTGGCGATGCGGGCATTGAGCGGCCCTAAAGCACCGGATAAAGAAGCAGATCCTATTATTGTTCACCCAGATGTGCGCCGCATGTTGCTCACCCAAAAAGCCTTTGCTGAAGGTGGCCGTGCGCTGTGTTATTTCCTCTCTCAACAATCAGACATCGTCTATCGCGCAAAAAATGTGACTGCAGAAGAGAGAACAGAAGCAGATAATTTAATGGGCTTACTCACTCCCATTGCAAAAGCTTTCTTAACTGAAGCGGGTTATGAAGCGGCTAACCACGGCGTTCAAGTATATGGCGGCCACGGTTATATTGCTGAATGGGGCATGGAACAGTTAGTGCGTGATTCACGTATTTCCACTTTATATGAAGGCACTACCGGCATCCAAGCACTGGACTTGTTAGGCCGTAAAATTCTGATGACGCAAGGCGCAACATTACGTCAATTCACCAAAATGATTCATGTACTGTGCAAAGAAGTGAGCGAGCAAGCTGAATTAAAAGGCATGGCTGCAACCTTAGCTGAGCTGAATAAAGAGTGGGGCGAAGTCACTACTAAAATCGGCATGAATGCGATGCGGAATCGTGATGAAGTAGGCGCTGCTGCAGTGGATTTCCTCATGTATTCCGGTTATATCACTTTGGCTTATTTGTGGATTCGTATGGCGAAGGTAGCGGTAGAAGCATTAGCAGCTGGCACCAGCGAAACCGCTTTCTATCAAGCGAAAATTCAAACCGCGAATTTTTACTTCAAACGCATTTTGCCGCGCACCAAAGCGCATAAAGAAATGATTGAAGGTGGTCTTGATGTATTAATGGCGATGGATGAAGATCATTTTTCGTTTTGATTTAATGTGCTGTTGAGTTTTTTCAATTTAAACCCCGCAGGGGTTATATATATTAGCCCAGGGCAACGCCCTGGGTGAAAAGGGATATTGTCATTTTTAGCCCTGAAGGGGCGTGATATAAATACAGATAGTTTGTTTATGTCTCGCCCTTACAGGGCTTATTTATTTTTGTGTATTTTTCCCAGGGCGTTGCCTTGGGCTGATATATCAAGCCCTTTCAGGGCAAAAGGAGAATTTTTATGGCTGACTACAAAGCCCCCCTTCGCGATATGTTATTTGTCCTCAACGAATTATTCGAAGCTGAAAAATTTTGGGCTTCAACACCCAAAACAGAAGAAATTACGGGTGAATTAGCCTCAGCAATTTTAGAAGAAGGCGCGAAACTCAACGAACAAGTATTTTTCCCGCTCAATCGCAGCGGTGACGAAGAGGGTTGCCGCGTAGAAGGCACGGAAGTTATTACACCCAAAGGTTTTAAAGCAGCGTTTAAACAATTAGCAGAAGGCGGCTGGACTGGCTTAAGCGGTAATCCAGAGTGGGGCGGTCAAGGCATGCCAAAAATGCTGACGTCATTATTTGAGGAAATGTTATTTTCTTCAAATACCGCTTTTGCGCTTTATCCTATTTTGGGATTCGGCGCTTGCATGGCATTAGATAAACACGCCACCGACGAATTAAAAAGAATTTATCTGCAAAAAATGTATGCCGGCGATTGGGCGGGCACCATGTGTTTGACCGAACCTCATTGCGGCACCGATCTCGGGATGATTCGCACCAAAGCAGAACCACAAGCCAATGGCAGCTACAAAATTAGCGGCACCAAAATTTTTATTACTGGTGGTGAGCATGATCTCACGGAGAATTTAATTCATTTAGTGTTAGCGAAATTACCCGATGCGCCTGCAGGTTCTGCGGGAATTTCTCTCTTCTTGGTTCCTAAATTTTTAGTCGATGCGCAAGGCAATTTAGGCGAACGCAATCCCGCTTTTGTCGGTTCTATTGAACACAAAATGGGAATTAAAGGTTCCGCTACTTGTGTGATGAATTTCGACGGTGCTCAAGGATGGTTAGTGGGTGAAGTGAATCGTGGTCTAGCCGCTATGTTTACCATGATGAATTACGAACGCTTAACCATTGGTTTGCAAGGTTTAGGCTCCAGCGAAATGGCTTATCAACATGCAGCAGCTTATGCGAAAGAACGTATTCAAGGTCGCGGCGCAGAAGGCCCAGTGAATCCCAATAAAGAAGCGGATCCAATAATTATTCATGCTGATGTACGTCGCATGTTATTAACCATTAAAGCTAACGTAGAAGCCAGTCGTGCATTTTCTATGTACGTGGCCCAACAATTAGACATTACTAAATTCAGCGAAGATAAAGCTGCGTGTCAGCGCGCAGAATCTTTGGTGAGTTTATTAACGCCGGTAGCCAAAGCCTATTTCAGTGATCGCGGCCTTGAGTGCTGTGTGTTAGGTCAGCAAGTGTTTGGCGGCCATGGATATATTCGAGAATGGGGCGCAGAACAATTAGTCCGTGATGTGCGTATTGCACAAATTTATGAAGGCACTAATGGTATTCAAGCATTGGATTTAATCGGTCGCAAAGTGGTGAAATCTGGCGGCGCATTATTGCAGCCTTTTGTCGAAGATATTCACCAGTGTTTAGCCCAGCTAGAATCAGTCGCTGAATTAGCGCCTTTTGCGCAAGGTCTAACAACCGCATTAAACTGGCTACAACAAGCAACTGAAACGGTTTTAGCACAAGCTAAACAAAGACCGAATTTTTCTAATGCAGTTGCAGTGGATTATTTAGATTTATTTGGTTTAGTCGCTCTCACTTTTATGTGGGCAAAAATTGCTTATGTAGCACAGCAAAAAGTAAATGGCGCAGAGAAAGATTACTACCAAAATAAATTACAGGTCGGTCAATTTTTCTTGCAGAAATTATTGCCCCGCGGGACTTCGTTATTAGCGACTGTTCAAGCCGGTGATGAAGCTATAGTGAATGTTGCTTTGGAGAGTTTTTAGTACAGAGAGTTGCATAAAGATGAATATTATCTCTCCGCACTCCTGGTATCCTCTGCCCGAATCGACTCAGCGCATTGCGTATAATGCATCGCTAATTTTTCTAGCGCCTGTGTTGAGTTTCCTTGCTGACGAGCCCACCGCAGTTTTTTTTGTGCGCTGATAAAAACGCGGGAAGACTCTTCAAAAAGATGACCGGCTTTCTCCCGCAATACAACATCATCGGTCGCGGTTGAGCGTAAAGTCTGCGCCGTCAAACATAATTCAACCGCCATCTGAATTGTACGGGTTAATTGCGCAACTGAATCTCGCTGCATGGGAATCGCTGAGCGAGGCGCCGATGAGGATAGCGGAGTTTTTAATCGCGTAGTAATTTCTTCAATGCAGCGCTCCTGCGTCAATTGTCGTTGTTGCGCTTGTTTTATTTGATCTGTATCCATCGCACCCTCCGGAATTTTATCCAAAGTGTCTTGTCCTTGTTGCGCTAAGCGTTGTGACATACCTAACGCATGAATGACTATGGCCGCATCCGCTGCTTTGAATCGCGCATCATTCAAAATCATTTTAGCGGATAAACAGCTCTGCGCTGCTTCAACAAAAAAATGAGTAGCTGCTTTTTGTTGCTGAAGAAATTGCTGGGCATTCTGTTCAACAGCCGCAATAGTTTTTTCTATTTGATCACATTGTTGGATACGATGAGCCATTGCATCATTTTTAATAATCGCTGCGTTGAGTTTCACCGCTGCTTTTTTCTGTTCTTGATAACTGCCCCATAACTGACTGGCTTGGCTCATAGCATGATCATTTGCTGCCCGCTGTGCAGCGAAGCAAGCTGTTAAACTTTTCGTCATGAAACTCTGTGCTCGAGCTGACACCAGATTCTTCGATACCTTATGGCAATAACTGAGATTACTTTTTAGTTCGCTGTCTTGGGTATAGGAAAATTGCGGATCAAGCTCATTAGCTCGATTAAGTCGCGCCAAGTAAAACTGATAATTTTGTTGAGCCAGCGCCAAATTACTATAGCGTAAGCGATTGGCCGCAAGACAAGCCTCATAGCCTTGCAGATAAACAGCTGCTGCGGTTTGAATAGGCTGCGGCGACTCAGCAGAAAAAACTGGAGCCTTGATAGAAAGCAGCGCCATCAAAATAAAAATAAAATGCAATTTCATCATGTGACGTAATAGGTTACCAATGGAGTGATTCAAAATCTATTGCTGCTTGTAGAATAGTTCACGATTGCTATAGCGGGTTAAAAAATGATCTTTATCTGTCCTTGATGGCCATTCAATTTTATTTTGTTATTTTAAT
>CAXNEI010000150.1:0-4349 GCA_964201195.1 Gammaproteobacteria bacterium | reverse complement strand
GAATATGGGATAGTCGATTTAACTGGAAATCGATTCCTGATCGTAATTTATTATTTGTGTCAGGCCCACCCCGTTATATCGAGCTTATTAAAGAAGTGGCAGGTTTAGTTGATAAAAATAATCGTACGAAGCAAGGTGGTGATGACTATGAAGTGCGCGTGTTTCAATTGAAGTATGCTTGGGCAGAAGATAGAAAAAGCAGTCATCAGGGTAGTAATGTACTTGTTTCTGGTATTGCCAGTACCATTAGAAATATTTTGGGTGGAGGCAGTCAACTAAAAAACAAAACCGATCAGCCACAAGAAAGTACAAGTTCTGTTTTTGGCATACTGCAAAATGAGTTATCTCAAAAACAAAATGATACGGGCGCTAATAAAATTAATGATGTTTTGGCAGGTAAAACCCCAGTGGATCAAACCGCTAATGCGCCGGAAAAAACTCAATTAGCTTCTTATATTGAGGCGAACTCGCAACAAAATGCAGTGATTGTATATGACATAGGGTCGCGGATGCCTTTGTATGAGAAATTAATTGCCGCACTAGATGTCCCGGTAGAACAAGTAGAAATTGAAGTGTCTATTATCGATGTGAGCACGGATCATTTGGCGGAATTAGGTCTCGATTTAAGCAGCAAAGGTAAGCATCATCGGTTTGGTTTAGGTAATACTACGACGATTAATACACCAACAACGTCTGGACTATCCAGTGCCTTTGGCGATGTCGCTTCCTCTTCTATATTAAGCAGTACCAGTTATTTGGTGGGCAGATTGCATTTGTTAGAAAACGCAGGCAATGGTCAAGTGCTTTCCCAGCCTTCAGTCATTACTTTGAATAATGCCGAAGCCATTATTGATAACAGCACCACCTTTTACGTCAAGCTGCAGGGTGAGCGAGAAGTGCAATTAGTTCCAGTGAATGCGGGTTCTATTTTAAAAGTAACACCGCGTATTATTCGAGATAATGGTAAACGACTCATTAGTTTGAATGTCAACATTGAAGATGGACAGGTTTTGGCAGATAAAGGCAGTCAGGTGGATAACCTACCACAAGTGAGCAATAGCACCATTACCACCCAAGCGGTTGTAGGAGAAAATAATAGCTTATTAATCGGCGGCTATTATCGAGATGTGAGCAAAAAGAATGTCAGTCGAATTCCTTTATTATCGGATATTCCTTTGTTCAGCAAGTTGATTACCGGTGAATCTAAATCACGGAGTAAGGTGGCTAGATTATTTATGATTACGCCGCATATTGTAGAAAATAGCACGGCTGAAACAGCCTCCAATAAAATTTATGATGATATTACTGCAGGCCAAAACTTTGATGCGAAAAGTTTAAAATATCAAGCGCCTGATTTCCGGATTTTTAATGCCAAGAAAAAATCTTCTTCTGCGCTGAACATCTACGATTAGCTTACTCGTGATTAAGTTCATTATATTCTCTCAGTAGTCTGGTTGCTTCTATTCTATTGGCCGCATTGATTTTTTGATATAAGTTATGGGCATGTAATTTTATTGTGCCTATAGAACGATGTAATTGAGCTGCAATTTTTTCATTCGATAAACCTTCAGCAATCAGCTGTAAAATCTCACGTTCACGTTTGCTAAGCTTAGCAATAATATGTGTTGTATTGGGTTGCCACTCTGCATGAGTCAGTGAACGATTAAGCGTTTCTACTTGTGTAATGAAGGAATTTAGCTCAGGTAATTTTTTGGCTTTTTCTAGCAGCGTTAAAAGTTCGCTGCCTTGGCATAGTACCAAGCCATAAAATTTCTTTTGTGCGCACCAGCTAAGTGCTGGGGAAAGATAATCAATGCAAGTCGCGCGTTTTTGTTCAGCTAGGGCAAGGTAAAAATTTGCGATGACTTCGAATAATTTATACTGTTGAATTTTTGCTTGTTCACGTAATAAGAGTAAATCGTCAATGGCTTGTTGCGAAACCTCTTTTTTTTGCAACAAGTGCGCAGTATAAAAACGCTGCCATCCCTTAGCCGGAGAAAGTAACTTGTCAGCGCCTTCGTTGTTGTGAAACGTTTCAGGCCATTCGTTAGGTGTTTTATTTTGCAGAAGTTGAGCCCATAACTCAAGGGAACAGCTGTCTATATCAAGTTGTAAATATTCCTCGCACAGTTGTTGTTCCATCTGTTTAATGCATTTTAATAAGTCATCTAATCCTGCTAATTGAGTTTGGCTCAACTGATATTTGGCCTGACATAAATGCCATTCATGCTCGAGTAAATAAATGTTTAAACTGGCTGTTTGATCTAAGCAGAGGCGAATTTCTTTCAGTAGTGATTGCGCTTTTGCATATTCACCTTTGGCGAGGTAATAAGGAATCATCGCGAGTTGGCTAAGCGTGAGTATGGGGCTGCGCCCCTTTTTTGCAAAAGCACTGCTGCTGGTAAATTGTAAGGCTTGAATAAGCGGCGCGTAATCTCCGGTTAATTGGCAAATTTTACTGAGGATGATCAGCCCGCGTAACAGCGGCATGATGCGCTGATCTTGGATCGACTGACTAATCATCTGATGGCTGCTTTGTTGTGCTTCCATCAACTGGCCGTTGCTTAAAGAAACAATGCTGCGAGCAAATAATAATTCTAGCGGGGCAGGCTGCGTGACTTGTTGTGTTAACCAACTATTTCTGGCCGTTGCATCAGCCATCTCAGCTGAGAAAACTTTTCCGCAGTAATAGATTTGTTGCCGAGAAAGATAGTACAGGCGAAGTTTATTGAGTAACTGAGGATAGGCAGATAGGTCTTCGCTCTTGAGCTGACTCACAATCCAATCAATAATAAATTCTAACTCTGCCGCATAAAAATCAACACTGGTGTGTGCTAATGCTTCTGCACAAAGCGATTTGTTGTGTTGGTAAGCTAGGCTCTCAATTAAATAAACAGCATATTTTTCTCGTGCAAACCACTGCAGCGAGAAGTTTTCTGTGAGCGTAGAAAGTGTTGGTTTTTGCTGTTGATATAAGTAAGCGCAAAAAAGTTTTAATTGTGGATGAAAAGGGTGAAAAATACTTTTGTTTTCTTGGTTAGGCTTTAGCAGATTTTTATTGATGAGCGGGTCAAGCAATGAAAGCTGCGTGTTTCCTGGCTGTTCTGAGCAAGCATAGGTAGAAATAGCAGCTAACCATCCCATCTCCGTTAAAAAACTTCTTTCTTCTATCGTCAGTGTATCCACTATTTCTGCCATAAAAAAATCAATGACCGAATGAGGTAGGCGGGTAAAGAAGGTTTCTTTGGGTAAATAATTTTCTGCGGATGAATGAAAAAATAATTGAGTCAGCGCAGGCCAACCTTGTAGAAAATAATATCCCACATGACGAAAGTAACTCCATTCGGAAGCGGAAAAATAATGTTGAATGGGTGAGCTATAGAAAAGTGCATCTACCTCTTCTTTAGGAAAGCGTAAATTCTGCTCGTCCAATAACAAGCTATCTTCTGCTGCAAAAAGTTGGCTCCAGGCAGGGGGTGGTAAATGGCGCGAGATAATAATGAGAGAAAATATATGTTCGTATTGGGTAAGCAACTGTGCCAAGGCGTTGTTGAGTTCAGGGTCTGCATTCAATTGGTAATTATCAACAACAAAAATAAAAGGCTGAGAGAGCGTTTGCAGTTGTTGATAGAACCAGTGGATCCATAAATGAGTTGGTGTCTCGATAGCAGGAATTGGAATGGTTGAATTTTGCAGAGCAGGTAACAATGATTGCGCCAACTGAGTAAAAACAGTGTGAGCAGTATGAGTGGTATTCAGTGTTAACCAGGCATAAGCCAATTGATTCTCTTTTAGCCAAGAGGCTACTAACCAAGATTTTCCGTACCCTGCTGGTGCAGATAAAAAAGTCAGGCCAGTTGTCCCCCGTAAATCTAATAGATTCTTTAACCTCGTTCGAGGCAATGGATTTTCCAGGGCGGGCAAGGATGATTGAGGAAGCATAGGAGTTTAATCTTCAAGCGAGTGAATTAAGAATCTGAAAGTTAGAGTAAAGTCTTCCCTTAAGCAACAAAGAGGGCAATAAAGAGAGCAAGCAACAAACCGATACATAGGCAACTAAAAAATTAACATTTTTTTAAATGTTTTTCAGTATGATCGCAACGTAAAAATCTGCTTGCTACAAACCGTAAATAAAAAGGTGTAGTTTTAAAAAAGGAAATATTTCATAGTCTCAGAAGCGTTTTCGATGTTTTGGGAGAGGGATAGTGCAGCAATCATTACAGCAACTGATTATGGATCGTTTAAAGATACCTTTTGCTTTTGCAGAAGGCGCTATTGCTCAGTTAGTGGTGGATGATAAATATTCAATAACCTTAGATTTTAGCGACAACCAACTGGTGATTCTTGCT
>CAXNEI010000149.1:0-4355 GCA_964201195.1 Gammaproteobacteria bacterium | reverse complement strand
GCTGTGGTCGGTTCAAATGCTTTGTTAGATTTAGTCTACGGTGTTGTGCGGACTTGTGGTCCTTGTATGAGCCCCTTTAATGCCTGGATTGCGTTAAAAGGTTTAGAAACTTTATCGCTGCGAATGCAAGCGCACAGTGCGCAAGCTTTGCAATTAGCCATTTGGTTGCAAGAACAACCATCAGTAGAAAAAGTCTATTACGCGGGTTTACCTACCCATCCTCAGCATGTGCTTGCAGCGCAACAACAAAATAATTTATTCAGCGGCGTGTTATCTTTTTCTTTAACAGGTGGTAAGGCTGCTGCCTGGCGTTGGATCAATGGCACACAATTATTTTCCATTACCGCAAATTTGGGCGATGTAAAATCTACGGTGACTCATCCAGCCAGTACTACGCACGGACGATTAACGCCAGAAGAAAAACAAGCGGCGGGCATTAGCGAAGGATTAATTCGTTTGTCTGTGGGTTTGGAAAATTTAGACGATTTAAAAGCCGATTGTTTGCGGGGATTTGCGGCGCTACAGGGAATATGAAAAATGAGTGATCAGGATATTCGTTGGCAACAAAGATTTCATCAATTTGAAAAAGCATTTGTATTGCTAAAAGATGCTGTAGATATAGAATCTTTGTCTATTATCGAGCGAGCAGGATTAATTCAATTTTTTGAAATGGCCTTTGAGTTGGCTTGGAAATTATTAAAAGATTTCGGTGAAGCAGAAGGGTTTGTGATTAAGAGCCCTAGAGATGCTATTAAACAAGCTTTTCAGATGGGTCTTATTCAAAAAGCCCATGATTGGATGGATGCTCTGGAAGATAGGAATTTAACTGTGCATACTTACAATTCAGAAATTGCGCTAGCAGTCGAGCAAAAAATACGAGGAAAATATTTCCCTTGCTTGCAGCAGTTCTATAGCCATTTTAAAAATAAGATGAGTGTTTAGCCAATGCCTTATGGTCTAAAAGAGAGAGATTTGGCGCTAATCAAAGAGGCGGTAAATGCCTTTCCTGAAATTACCCAGCTAGTCTTGTTTGGTTCGCGGGCTAAGGGTAATTATAAAGAAGCTTCCGATGTGGACTTGGCCATTAAAGGCGCCAAAGTCACTTATGATACAGCGGTGAGATTAGCAGAAATGTTGAACGAGCAAAAACCTGTGCCCTATTTTTTTGATGTTATCCATTACGAAACAATTACCGAATCAAAATTGCGTGAGCATATTGATCGAGTAGGCATTGCTTTATGAAAAATTCTAAAATCCTGTTCTGGTTTTTAATTCCTTTATTCGCCATTATTTGCGTACCTTTTTATAATCGCCTAGATCCTGTTTTATTTGGCATACCTTTTTTCTATGCCTATCAATTACTGCTGATTCCTGTGACTGCCGCTATTACAGCAGGTGTTTATTTTTATTTTTCTCGTAAAAATAAATAGCGGAGCAATAAAATAAATGAATATGACTGCTGCATTGGTATTTGCTGGATTATTTGGTTTTGTCACCCTGTTGGGATTTTATGCGGCGCGTTGGCGTGCAGCAGATTTAACTTCTTTGCACGAATGGGGATTAGCTGGCCGCAGCTTTGGCACTGTCATTACCTGGTTTTTATTAGGTGGTGATTTATATACTGCCTACACTTTTATTGCGGTGCCGGCTTTATTATTTGGCGTCGGTGCTTTCGGCTTTTTTGCCGTGCCTTACACCATATTGGTATTTCCTTTTGCTTTTATTGTCCTCGGACGATTATGGTCTGTGTCTCATCGCCATGGTTATATCACGCCCGCTGATTTTGTTCGTGCCCGTTATGGTAGTCGTTGGTTAGCCTTAGCGATTGCCGTCACTGGCATCGTTGCTACTATGCCTTATATTGCCTTGCAGTTGGTCGGTCTTGAAGTAGTCATTGCTGGGCTAGGTTTTAAAATGGCAGGTTGGTTGAATGAGCTACCGCTATTGATTGCATTTGCCATTCTTGCGGCTTACACCTACACCAGCGGTTTGCGCGCACCGGCGATGATCGCCATCGTTAAAGATATATTAATTTATATTACTATTATTGCAGCGGTTATTATTATTCCCGCGCAGTTAGGTGGCTATGGAAAAATTTTCTCGGCTGTTTCGGCGGATAAATTATTATTAAAACCACCTGCTGAGCATAATTTAAATGGTTATAGTGCTTATCTTACCCTCGCCATCGGTTCCGCTTTAGCCTTGTTTCTTTATCCTCATTCAGTGACTGCGGTGTTGAGTGCATCCAGTGCCAATGCTTTGCGCCGTAATATGGCGTTGTTGCCTGCGTATTCTTTGGTGTTGGGTTTAATTGCATTATTAGGTTATATGGCGCTGGCAGCAGATGTTTCGCATTTACCAGAATATGCTGATTATTTTAAACAATATGGCGCTAATTTCGCGGTGCCGGCTTTATTTTTACATAGTTTTCCAGATTGGTTTGTGGGCGTTGCTTTTGCTGCTATTGGTATCGGCGCATTAGTGCCCGCGGCGATTATGTCGATTGCTGCAGCTAATTTATATACGCGTAATATTCACGGCGAATTTTTTAATAAAAACTTAACAGAAAAACAAGAAACTCAATGGGCTAAAGCCATGTCACTGCTGGTTAAAGCGGGTGCTTTAATTTTTATTATTGCCTTGCCAAAACAGTATGCGATTCAATTACAACTATTAGGCGGTATTTGGATTATTCAAACGCTGCCAGCTATTATCGTAGGTTTGTATACGCGATGGTTTGATCATCGTGCATTATTATTGGGTTGGCTGTTTGGTATTGTGAGTGGGACATGGATGGTTGCAAGTCTACAATTTAAGGGTGCTATTTTTCCGTTGCAGTTATTCGGTTATACCATTCCAGCGTACGTCGCTGTTTATGCATTGTTGCTCAATTTTATGATTGCCATTCTGGTTACTTTTCTAGTGAAAAGCCTAAGTCTAACACCCAGTCTGGATCGGACGCAGCCGCAGGATTATATCGATGAATAAGCTATGCTTTAGCTTGTTATAACTACAAGGGAATTTTTCACTGCATGCAACCCACTCTTATCCAAAAAGCCATCGCGCAGGTCAATCAGATTGTATTAGGCAAAGATCAAACAGTTCGTTTAGCCATGGCATGCTTGCTGGCGCGTGGCCACCTACTTATTGAAGATTTACCTGGGATGGGAAAAACCACCTTGGCGCATACCTTAGCCCGCGTGCTGGGCCTGCAATTTCAGCGCATTCAATTCACCAGTGATTTGTTGCCTGCCGATATTATTGGCGTCACTGTCTATGACAATAAAGCCGGTAGTTTTAATTTTCGTCCTGGTCCGGTTTTTTCTCAGGTTGTATTGGCTGATGAAATTAATCGCGCCACGCCAAGAGCACAAGGTGCATTGCTTGAAGCAATGGAAGAACATCAAGTGACAGTGGATGGTGAAACTCATCCTTTGCCGCGACCTTTCTTTGTTTTAGCGACGCAAAATCCCAATACCCATGCAGGTACTTTTCCTTTGCCGGAAGCGCAGATGGATCGCTTTTTAATGCGAGTGAGTTTGGGTTACCCAGATCCCGCCGCAGAACGAGAAATTGTGCGTGGTAAAGACAGGCGTTCTTTATTAGAAGAATTAAAACCGGTCATGAGTGTGCAGGATGTATTAAAACTGCAATTAGCTGTGCCGCAGATTTTTATTTCTGATGCAGTATTGGATTATGTGCAGCGGTTAGTGCATTACACCCGAACTTCTGCCCGGCTCAGTTATGGCTTATCGCCGCGTGGTACTTTGGGCTTAGTGCGTGCTGCACAAGCCTGGGCTTTTATTCATCAGCGTGAACATGTATTGCCTGAAGATGTGCAGGCAGTTATTGCTTCGGTGGTAGAGCATCGATTGCGCAGTGACGCCATGCGTCCGGGTCAAGAGAGCGTTAGTATTACGCAGCGCTTATTAAAAGAAGTCGATGTGGTAGGTTAATGAGATGAAACTTTCTGAGATTGCGCAGTTATTAAAAATTAATTCAGCCTCTTTGCAAGATAAAGACATTATTGGTCTTGCCACATTAAGTTCTGCGCAATCGAATCAAATCAGTTTTTTAGCTCATGCAAAATACACAGAACAATTAGCGACAACCCAAGCGGGTGCTGTATTGGTGACTGCAGCCATGGCAGAGCAATGCCCAGCGCAAGCATTGATTGTGGCAGATCCTTATTTGGCTTATGCAAAACTCTCTCATTATTTTGATCAAGCGCCGCAAGCAAAAACAGAAATTCATCCTACGGCAGTGATTGCTGAGAATGTGCAATTAGGTCAAGGCGTGAGGATTGGGCCTTATGCAGTGATTGAACAAAATTGCATAGTAAGCGATGGCGTTAT
>CAXNEI010000148.1:0-4371 GCA_964201195.1 Gammaproteobacteria bacterium | reverse complement strand
GAACTACATGCTCCTGGCCGATGAGTTCTCGAAAAGATTTAGGACGCCATTTACGAGCCAATGCTTGATAGGTCATATTTATATGAAAACCTATTTGATAAAGAAAACAGAAGGGCGAGCTAGTAGGAATATATGGAGGCAGACTCACCAGCCACACTCCGGCACACGACGCACTTGTTACCGTTGCTTCCTTCCGGACCTGGCGGGGTTCACAAACTATCATTGCGGAGGGACCGATAAGTCCACCATAAAACGCGAGGCATTGTCCACGATTCACTGGTCTGTTGCAAGGCCGCTGCTTGAGTTAAACTGCTCGGCTTTAAAATCTCTCTCACTCCTCATCAGACTGTATTTGAATTATGCAAGAAAATTATTCCCCCTCAACCATTGAACAAGCTGCACAAACTTTTTGGGATCAGCGCAATTGCTTTAAAACCGATCTCGACAGTGATCAAGAGAAATTCTATTGCTTAGCTATGTTCCCCTATCCCAGCGGTAAATTGCATATGGGGCATGTGCGCAATTACACCATCGGTGATGTGATCAGTCGCTATCAACGAATGCAAGGCAAACAAGTATTGCAACCCATGGGCTGGGATGCTTTCGGTTTACCCGCAGAAAATGCCGCGATTAAACATAATATTCCACCCGCGCAATGGACTAAAACCAATATTGCTGAAATGCGCACGCAATTAAAACGCTTAGGCTTTGCCTATGATTGGGAAAGAGAAATCGCTACCTGTCATCCAGATTATTATCGCTGGGAACAATGGTTGTTTATTCAGTTGTATAAAAAAGGTTTGGTCTATCGAAAAAATTCTGAAGTAAACTGGGATCCCATCGACAAAACTGTATTAGCTAACGAACAAGTGATTGATGGTCGCGGTTGGCGTTCGGGTGCTTTGGTGGAGCGCCGTCAAATTCCCCAATGGTTTTTAAAAATTACCGATTATGCCGAACAATTATTAAATGATTTAGATCAACTCACCGAATGGCCTAGCGAAGTGATTCGGATGCAAAAGCATTGGATCGGTCGCTCGGAAGGTGTAGAGCTAACATTTGCTGTGCAGGGACCGCAAGCCGATTGCCCAGCGCAAACAGTAGAAGTTTTTACTACTCGACCCGATACTTTATTCGGCGTGACCTATGTTGCGATTGCACCACAGCATCCATTAAGTCTCTATGCTGCAAAAAAGAGCGCGGCAAAAAATAATTCAACACTACAAGAATTCATTACTGCTTTCGAAAAAGTCAAAGTAGCCGAAGCTGATATGGCTACCCTAGAAAAAGCCGGAGTTGATACGGGACTACGCGTGATTCATCCATTGACGCAAGAAATATTACCTGTGTGGACAGCAAATTTCGTTTTAATGTCTTATGGTTCTGGCGCCGTTATGTCAGTACCCGCTCATGATCAACGGGATTGGGAATTCGCGCAAAAATATCAGCTGCCCATTAAACAAGTGATTGAACCTACCAATGAAGCACCTGTAGATAGCACGCAAGCTGCCTTCACCGAAAAAGGTCAATTAATTCATTCCGCTGAATTTACCGGTTTAACTTCCGTTGAAGCTTTTGCTGCTATTGCGCAACATCTTGCAGAAAAAAAATGTGGCCAACGCAAAGTACAATATCGTTTGCGTGATTGGGGCGTCAGCCGACAACGTTATTGGGGTGCGCCAATTCCAATTATTTATTGTGATACCTGCGGTGCAGTCCCCGTTGCCGAACAAGACTTACCCGTGCGCTTACCTACCGATGTTAAATTCGACGCCTCAGGGTGTTCACCATTAAAACAAATGCCAGAGTTTTATCAAACCACCTGCCCTTGTTGTGCGAAACCGGCTACACGAGAAACAGATACTTTCGACACTTTCATGGAATCTTCTTGGTATTATGCGCGCTATCTTTCACCGCGCGATACTCAACAAATGACTGGCGAAAACGCACAAAAATGGTTGCCCGTAAATCAATATGTGGGCGGCATTGAACATGCGGTATTGCATTTACTCTATAGTCGATTCTTCCATAAATTAATGCGCGATGAAGGCTTGGTTCATTGCGACGAACCTTTTCAAAAATTACTTTGCCAAGGCATGGTGATTGCGGAAACTTTTTATCGGGAAGAAGCTTCAGGCAAAAAAGACTATATTGCACCGCAAGACGTAGAAATTTTACGGGATGATAAAGGTCAAATACTTTCCGCCAAACACAAAAAAGACCAACAGCCTGTATTGATCGGCAATAATGAAAAGATGTCGAAATCAAAAAATAATGGCGTTGATCCACAAATCATGATTGACAAATTTGGCGCGGATACGGTGCGACTATTTATTATGTTTGCAGCACCACCAGAGCAATCTCTACAGTGGAATGATTCGGCATTAGAAGGCGCTCATCGTTTTCTAAAACGGGTATGGCGTTTAGTATACCAACACACTCAATCTGAATATTTTATTCCATGCCAAAAAAAATCAGCGAAAGAACTGACCTTAGACAACCGACAAAAAGAGCTGCGCTCAAAAACACATCAAACCTTGAAAAAAGCCGGTGATGATATGGGCCGACGCTGTACTTTTAATACAGCTATTGCTGCAGTGATGGAATTGCTAAATGCTGTTAGCCAACAATCGCGCCTTTGTTTAGAAGATGAAGTAGTCGTTAAAGAAGCGCTGGATATAAGTCTGTTAATTTTATCACCCATTGTGCCACACATCGCCCACGCACTATGGCAAACACTCGGTCATGCAGAAAATAGCATTGATGCGCGTTGGCCAATTGTCGATGAAACAGCATTAGTCAGTGGGCAAATAGAAATTGCTGTACAGGTAAATGGAAAATTACGCACCCGCTTCTGGGTGGACACCAACACCGAGCAAAAAACACTGGAAGCACTAGCGCTAAATAATGAAACGGTGAGCCGCTTTATTGCCGAAAAAACCGTACGAAAAGTTATCGTAGTACCTAACAAACTCGTGAATATTGTGGTGGCCTAAGCATGAAAAAAATAGCAATGAAAAAATCATTCTTTCTTATTTTTTCTTTATTTTTTTTAGCTGGCTGCGGCTTTCACCTACGCCAACCTATTTCTGCACATATGGATTTGCCAACCATTCAAATTACTTCACAACTGAAAAATCCACAGCAACTGGTCATAGTGCAAAAATATCTAACCCAGGCAGGTTTTACTCTGACAGATACGCAAGCGCCTATTACCGTTAATTTACTCGTCATGCAATTAGAAACGCGCCCCTACAGTTATAATGCACTCGCTAAAGTGGCTGAATATCAGCTCATTCAAACATTGAACTATCAACTTTTTGATGATCACCAAAAACCCCTGTCTCCTGTTATTAAAATTTATATCGATCGCATCTATTCAGTGGATCAACAAAATTTAAGCGGCAATCATCAAGAGGACACTCTTATTCAGGAAGAACTAAAAACCCATGCATTAGAACAATTAGCAGAACAGTTAAATCAAACCTTAAAATATATTGCGCAACCGCAGCATGGCTCATGAAATTAAAACCTGAGCAACTTCACTCTCACCTTAATACAAAGCTACTACCAGTTTATTGGATTAGCGGCGACGAAACTTTATTGGTGCAAGAAGCCAGCGATTTGATTCGGCAAAAAGCGCTGGCATTAGGCTACGCACGGGAATTAATTCAAGCCGACGCACAATTTGATGCCAGTGTGTTAGCAGAAAAAGCAGCGAATTTGTCTTTATTTAGCGAACTTACTTTTATTGAGCTCCGATTGAGTGCGAATAAATTGAGTGAAGCACAAAGCAAACAACTACAGCGTTATTTATCTGAGCCACCAGCTCATTGCGTGCTAATGATTACTTCACCGAAATTAGTTGCTCAAGCTTGGCAAACCGCATGGTTTCGGTTACTAGATAAAATTGGCGCGGTGATTACGATATGGCCCATAGATATTGCGCATTTACCTGGCTGGATTCAACAACGGATGAAACAAAAAGGTTTGAGCGCAGATTTTAGTGCAGCACAATTTTTAGCAAACGCCCTGGAAGGAAATTTATTAGCTATTATCCAAACTATTGAGAAACTGACGCTTACTTCATCCACGCAGAAAAATATCAGCATCAACGAAATAGAACAGCATATTTCTAGCGATGCTAAATTCGATATTTTTAAATTAGTGGATGCAGCTTTGCTAGGCAATTTCTCCAGAGCCTACCAAATGCTAAAAAATCTAGAAGCAGAAGGCACTGAACCCACCTTAATTCTGTGGGCTTTTACTCGAGAATTACGCACATTGGCGCAGATGCTGGAAAGAAAAAATCAAGGTGCCTCATTGCAAGATTTACTCACGGAATTTCGAGTATTCGCCAATCGAAAATCA
>CAXNEI010000147.1:0-4375 GCA_964201195.1 Gammaproteobacteria bacterium | reverse complement strand
GAAGATCGTGGCGGGCTGAAGCTAAACAAGCCTAAGCCACCACAAACTGGGGCAGCGCCAATCCGCTGCGGGAAAAGATGCCCTCTTAAATTCAGCTAAAAATTGTCTGGACTATGGGGTCCACTATATGGGTAAGCGTCACATCTTGGTCAAAGTTTTGCTCATGAAAGTCAATGAAAGCAACTTGTCCTGGATTAGTCTGGTTTAATTCAGCTGCTTTTCTGGCCATACCGATTGAATGTGTGGAAATCCATAGTTGGCAACCATCTGGTAGTAGCGCAAAGAGTTGCTCTAGGAGCTTACCTTGTAGTTTGGTGTGCATATGCAATTCCGGTTCATCAATGCAAAATACTGTATTATTAAAAGATTCTTTTTTAACGATAAAATCCAAGAGCAAATCAAAGGCCGCTTTTTCTCCGCCCGAAAGATTTTTGAAATGAAAATCCGAGGCGGTTCCTTTATCAAATCGGAACGTTCCTCCATTAGTCGGGTTGCCTGTTCCAGATAAAATGAGATTGCCAAAAAGCGCATTCATTGAGCTTCGTATTTGTCCTATCAGACGATCTCTAATTTCTTGCTTGGTTTTTGTTGGCTCTTGTCCATTAAACAGTTCTCTAACAGCCTCGCCAACTATTCGATTATAATTTTCGGAAACACGTTGCTCTTGTTGCATTAGTGTATTGAGAGAATTAGTACTGTCTAACGCATCTTGGATATCTCTGATTGCAGATGAAGTAAAATCTGCCTCGTGTCTGTATGCCGACCGAATATAGAAGACTCTTTTGTTCTCCTCTGAGCCATTATTGTTGGCTGTAAAGTCATAAAATTCTATCTTTAATCCTTCACGAATAGAATGTTCACTATCAGTTGTATCTCGTGCATGGTAGGCCGAATCAAAGCCACCTTGGCTTCTTTTGTGACGCGACCAAAAGTTAAAACCCTCAAAAAGAGAGCTTTTACCTGAGCCATTCGGTCCTGTGAGGACAACAAGCTTTGCAGTTTCTGGAATGTCTGCGATCGTAAGATTTTTAAAGCGCTTAAATTGCTTCAATGAAATACTTTTAATTTTCATTTTGCCCTCGCTTTCTTCCTTGAATGAATAACTTCGATGACCCTTCTTCGGGATTATCGATAAAAGCATTTGCAAATTCACGCATTACGCGAGCGAGTCTTTCAGCAGCTTCCGGACGGCTATTTTTAGAATCACTAGAAAAAGAAAGATTACCTATTTGATAAATGCCTGAGTGTGTGGTCATATGAGTCCTTAACTGAGAGTGATTCGGCCAATTTTAGTGGGGATGTTTTTGGAAAAATCAATGCGTCTGCTTAGAATAAAAATTACTGATTCGTTGGTCTAATAATTGCGACTCCTAAATTTGAGCGTATGGCGCTGAGCCCAGCAAAAGCACACCCCAAACTTAGGCATCTTCAAAGACAGCTACTTGGCGGAGTTGTGTTGCAGATTTACATCGCGCATTAATAGCTTCATTTGCAATATTCGGCTGACTATTTTTTTGATTGAAATATTTTTTAATAAAAAAATTATTCCTTTTATTATGGTATTCCATGTGGGCAGAGTAGTGGGATTTCTGTTGACGACAGTGTGGGCAATCTTGTGGATAGCCTAGCGTATTTTGCTATCCACAAGTTGTCCATCACGTTCCTGAAAGGAATCGTCAATAGAAAATCCACACGCCCTTGAAAAGGCTGTCCACATAATGAATCTTTATTCCTTGGCTTTTTCTGAGTCTTTCTGATATCGCATGGCATTATGGAAATAATAAAATTAAAGAAGAATTAATTTTATTATTTCCATAATTGAATTTAATTAAGCAGTTTTTAACTGCTCTACATGATCAGCCCACCATTGCATCATGTTTCTGCGATCTTGTAGATATTGCGCCTGGTTATAAGCAGCGCGCACTTTATTTCTTTCTCCGTGTGCTAATTGACGCTCAATAAAATCTGACCTAAAGCCTGCTTCATTGAGCATGGTAGAGGCTACCGTTCTAAAACCGTGGGCAGTTGCATCAAATTGCAAGCGTCTTCTGATGGCATAGGTTAGTGTGTTTTCACACATGGGTCTTTTAATGTCATGATAACCAGGGAAAACAAAATTATACTTTCCTGAGATGGTTTTAACTGAATTTAATATATCAATCGCTTGATCGGACAGGGGAACAATATGTTCTTCCTTCATTTTCATTTTTGCGGCAGGAATACGCCATTCTTTTTTATCAAAATTAATTTCTGACCACTCGGCTGTTCTTAATTCACCAGGGCGAACAAAGGTAAGCACTAATAATTGCAGCGCATGACGAGTAATTGCAGTAATTTTTTCTGACGTTTCCACCGCTTTTAAAAATTTGGGTAATTCAGGAATAGGTAGAGCAGCGCGATGCTGGACTTTGCGATATTTAATAACATCCTTTAATGCATCAACAGGATTTTTTTCTGTGTAGCCTGTATAGATCGCATAACGAAAAATAGCGCTCATACGTTGTTTAACGCGCCCAGCAACATCAGAAGATCCGCGTGCTTCAATTTTGCGAATCACTAATAAACACTCTTGCGCATTTAATTTGTCGATGTGCATATGGCCGATATGGGGGAAGGCATCTGTCTCTAAGGATTTTTTTACACTTTCCGCATGACCTGTTGACCAGCGGTCCCGTTCTTTTTCCCACCACTCTAGTGCAATGGCTTGAAAAGATTCATGGCTATTTCCGTGTTTTGCTTGCTTTCGTAGGCTGGGATCGTGATTTTGTCGGAGTAATTCCTTAGCCTTGAGCGTTGCTGCTCTTGCTTCAGCTAAAGACACCAGAGGATAAACGCCGAAGGAAAGTGTTTTTTCTTTTGCGCTAATGCGGTATTTCAGTTGCCAATAGCGCGAGCCATTAGGTCTAATGAGCAGATATAAGCCGCCGCCGTCGAAAAGCTTGTAAGGTTTTTCTTTAGGTTTGGCGTTTTTAACAGCAGCTGTAGAAAGCTTGCCTACATTTGTTTGTCTAGTCATTGGGGGTAATTCTTTTTTCGAACCGAGAATTGCCCCCAATGTTACCCCTAACCTTTTAGGACTTCAAGAAACAGCTTGGTGCTAGAAGAGAAGAAAAAGTGCTTTTTTACCGGTGTTTTATTGGTTTTTGGTATGTTATGAGAAGTCTTGAAACTAAGCGATGGTGGCCTTCCCCGGAGTCGAACCGGGACGGGTTGCCCCACGGGATTTTGAGTCACGCGCGTCTACCAATTCCACCAGAAGGCCTATATCATTTTGCCTTTGTCTGAACAAAAGCCGGTGGATTATATCAGTGTCGAGAGAGGCGTCAATGCAGTTAAGTGATTTTTATTATGAGTTGCCCGATAAACTCATCGCTCGTTACCCCAATCCTGAACGTAGTGCTAGCCGCTTACTGGTGCTTGATAAACAGTCAGGTGCCATTGCGCACCACACCTTTAAGCAATTACCTGATTTTTTTCAGCCCGGTGATTTATTGGTATTTAATAATACCCAAGTGATCCCAGCTCGCCTTTTTGGTAATAAGCAAACCGGCGGAAAAGTGGAATTATTGATTGAGCGTATTCTCAATGAGACTCAGGCCTGGGCGCATATCCGCGCCAGTAAAGCGCCTCCAGTCAATAGTTTGTTAGTTTTTGCTGAAGGTTTTTCTGCCGAAGTATTAGAAAAGAAAGATGCGCTGTATCATCTTTCCTTTAATCAGCCAGTTTTAGAAATACTCAATAAAATAGGCCATATGCCTTTGCCGCCCTATTTAAAGCGAGAAGACGAACTATCCGATCAATCTAGCTATCAAACGGTATATGCAAAAATTCCTGGCGCAGTGGCAGCACCTACTGCTGGTTTGCATTTCGATGAGCCGTTATTAAAATCATTAAAAGAAAAAGGTGTTGAATTGGCCTATGTGACTTTGCATGTAGGAGCAGGAACTTTTCAGCCAGTACGAGTCAATAATATTAAAGAACACGTAATGCATTCCGAATATTTAGAGGTTTCTAGTGAAGTCTGTGAAAAAATTAAAAAAACGAAAGCAGCGGGTGGTCGAGTGATTGCGGTGGGCACCACCAGCGTACGTGCACTAGAAAGTGCAAGCGCTAGTGGTGAGATTCAGCCTTATTCTGGCGATACGCAGATTTTTATTTATCCGGGTTATACATTTAAAACGATCGATGCAATGATTACTAACTTCCACTTACCGGAATCTACTTTGCTGATGTTGATTAGCGCTTTTGCAGGCATAGATTCCATTAGAAATGCTTATCAAGTAGCGATCGAAGAAAAATATCGATTCTATAGTTATGGCGATGGGATGTTGATTGGGTCGGCTATGTTATGATTTCCCCTTTTATTTTTAGTAAG
>CAXNEI010000146.1:0-4390 GCA_964201195.1 Gammaproteobacteria bacterium | reverse complement strand
CATAGCCGTTTGGCCATCACGAAAAGTCGTAAAGGTTTGAGTTTTTGCCGTAGGAATTGGTGAGTTACGTGGAATAATTTTCTCGACCAATCCACCCATAGTTTCAACACCCAAAGACAAAGGCGTCACATCGAGTAATACGGGATGATCGCTCGACGCATTACCCATTAATGCATGGGCTTGCCAAGCGGCGCCAAGTGCGACCACTCGATCAGGATCTAAATCGGCCAATGGCGCGCGACCAAACCACTGTGCAATTTTTTGTTTAACTAACGGTGTTCGAGTAGCGCCACCGACTAAAATAACTTCTTTAATCTCACTTAAGGCAATACCAGAATCACGCACAGTTTTTTTACACGCAGCAATACTACGATCCACTAAAGGCGTAATCAACTGCTCAAATTGCTCTCGCATTAATTCATAACTGTTATTATTTTCAACAAATAAACTGGAACTTTTTTCTGTAAGCTGCTCCTTCACTTGCCGGGCAGTTACTAGCAAATGACTGTAGTGCGCAGAACCAGCTAAAGTAATATTTTTTTCCTCTAACAACCATTGAACAATGGCACGATCAAAATCATCGCCGCCTAACGCTGCATTGCCGCCGGTAGCCAACACTTCAAATACGCCTTTCGTTAAACGTAAAATAGAAATATCAAAAGTGCCGCCGCCTAAATCGTAAACTGCATAAATGCCTTCTTCTGCGTTATCTAAACCATAACTTACCGCTGCCGCAGTAGGTTCATTTAACAAACGCAATACAGGGATTCCTGCTAATTGCGCGGCATCTTTGGTGGCTTGTCGTTGGGCTTCATCAAAATAAGCAGGCACAGTAATCACTGCACCAGAGAAAGTACCTGGAATTATTTTTTCTGCGCGGCGCTTTAATATTTTAAGAATTTCAGCTGAAACTTCCACCGGGCTTTTGGGGCCTGCGCAAGTATCTAACCACACCATTCCCTTTTCACCAGGCATTAAATCGTAGGGTAAGGTATCCGCTAAGCTCTGAATATCTTCATAACCACGGCCCATTAAACGTTTCACGGAGGAAATCGTATTGGCTGAATCAGCCATTAATGCTTGCTGCGCTATTGCGCCCACTTCACATTGACCGTTAGCTAAATAATGCACCACGGAAGGCAATAAACATTGGCCAAATTCTTCTGCCAATACCTGCGCGTCACCATTCATCACACAAGCAACAAGCGAATGAGTAGTGCCTAAATCAATGCCCACAGCATAATGATCCGAAGTCGGTTGTGCGTTAGATTGATCGGGTTCAGAAATAGTGAGTAATGCCATAATCAATAATGAGTGTGTTAATCAGGTAAATCGGTGCGCAATTTTTCAATAAATTGCCATTCATTAATCCATTGCTCTATAGCGTTTTTATCTACAGGCCGTTGTTCAAAAGCGGAAGTTAATTGCGCTAAATAGTGTTCACGCTCTTGTTGCAGAAGATGACGTAATTGTTCACGCTGATCATCACTCAGAGAAAACCATCCTTCTGTTTTCTCATGCCATTCCATTTGTTTCATCAAGAAATCGGATGAAAGTTTTTTTCCATCCAACTGAATAGTCTCATCTAAACATTCCATGAGATGCGCCGCGCGCAATAAAGGATCCTTCAGAATCTTATAAGCTTCATTTGCTTGACTAGATAATTCAACAGAATGCTGTTGTGCTTCACGTTCGGCACGGACAAAACGATCGGGATGCACTTGTCGCTGAAGTTCTCGGTAACGATTAGCGAGCAGATCACAATCAATGGTGTAATTTAGAGGTAAATTAAATAGCTGGAAGAAATTCTGCTTGGTCATACTAAATAGTAAAGCTCTCACCACAACCACACTCACCTTTCACGTTCGGATTGGTAAATTTAAATCCCTCATTCACACCCTCTTTAGTGAAATCCATTTGAGTGCCATCGATATAAAGCAAACTTTTTGGATCCACAAAAACTTGCACGCCATGATGCGCGAAAATTTGATCTTCTGGTTTTTGTTGATCGACAAATTCCAACACATAAGCCAAACCAGAGCAGCCAGTGGTTTTTACACCCACACGAATACCTGCGCCTTTGCCGCGTTGCTGCAATTGGCTTTTAATATGTTCCGCCGCAGTTTCTGTGACAGTGATAGCCATACTTCACCTCTACTTTCTACCTTCATTTAACTCCCCCTGCCCCCTCTTTAAAAAAGAGGGGGTTGGGGGGAGTTTGAAAAATTAATTATCCATTTGATGCTTACTTTGGTAATCAGCAATCGCCGATTTTATGGCATCTTCTGCTAATACTGAACAATGAATTTTCACTGGCGGCAAAGCCAATTCATTCACTATATCCACATTTTTAATTTGAGTAGCTTCGTCAATGGATTTACCTTTTAACCATTCCGTCACTAATGAGCTTGACGCAATCGCCGAACCGCAACCATAGGTTTTAAATTTAGCATCTTCGATAATGCCCTCATCATTCACCTTAATTTGCAGACGCATCACATCACCACAAGCCGGCGCACCTACCATGCCAGTGCCCACTTGTTTATCTTCTTTATCCAACGAACCTACGTTCCGTGGATTTTCATAATGATCGATTACTTGTTCACTGTATGCCATAAACGTATCCTCTATTTTAAAACATCTCCAAAGCTATTGGATTTCAGGCGAGGCGCCGAGCGACCGAAGCCCCAGGAGCATAGTATTTCCTATGAGACTGGGGTGAGAAGCGACGGCAACAAAGCATCAAATTCAATAGCGCAGGAGATTAATGTGCTGCCCACTGAACCGTGGCCAAATCAATGCCTTCTTTATACATATCCCATAAAGGCGATAATTCCCGTAATTTATTTACCGCAGCACAAACACGCTCGATGGTGTAATCAATATCTGCTTCGGTAGTAAAACGACCCAAACTAAAACGAATCGAACTATGCGCCAACTCATCACTTAAACCTAAAGCACGCAACACATAAGAGGGTTCTAAACTTGCGGAAGTACAAGCTGAACCGGAAGACACAGCTAATTCTTTCAACGCCATCATCATAGATTCGCCTTCTACATAAGCGAAACTCACATTGACAATATTCGGAATGCATTGAGTTGGATGACCATTTAAATGCACCGCTTCCAGTGAATTTACTCCGCGCCATAAACGATCTTTTAACGCTTGAATACGCGCTTGATCAGTTGCCATTTCTTGTTGTGCAATTCGACAGGCTTCACCCATCCCCACAATTTGGTGCGTAGGTAAAGTGCCTGAGCGCATACCACGCTCATGACCACCACCATGCATTTGTGCTTCAAGACGCACACGCGGTTTGCGTCCTACATATAAAACACCTATGCCTTTAGGCCCATACAGTTTATGGCCAGAAAAAGACATCAAATCCACTTCCAATTCCGTTAAATTAATTGGTAATTTTCCTAAACTTTGCGCGGCGTCCACATGAAATAATAGTTGACGAGCGCGAGTAATTTTTCCAATCGCAGCAATATCATTAATAGTGCCCAATTCATTATTCACATGCATGATAGAAACTAAAATCGTGTCTTCGCGTAGCGCTTTTTCTACTTGCTCTGGATGAATAATACCGGTGGAATCTGGCTCTAAATAAGTGATCTCAAAACCTTCGCGCTCTAATTGACGACAAGTATCTAACACAGCTTTGTGTTCAATTTTCGAGGTAATCATATGCTTACCTCTTTTATGATAAAAATTTGCCGCGCCTTTTATCGCCAAATTATTTGATTCTGTTGCGCCAGATGTCCAAACAATTTCTCGCGGATCGCATTGGATTAAATCAGCCACTTGTCGGCGCGCAGTTTCTATTGCTTCTTCTGCTTGCCAACCGAATAAATGGGAGCGCGACGCCGGATTACCAAAAATTCCGTCCTGCGTTAAACACTGCATCATTTTTTCTGCGACGCGTGGATCGACAGGCGTGGTTGCCGCGTAATCTAAATAAATTGGTTTATGCATGACACCTACTCATCATTCATTAATTAAAGAAACAGGAATAGCTCGCGTTGCATCGACACGCTGCTGTTGATATTCCATTTGTCGACGCGCCACCGCTTGAATACCCTTGCGCTCAACTAATTGCGCCAAAGTAATTTCTGTCAAAAAAGCATGTAATTGATTACTTAAATCCTGCCATAAATCGTGGGTTAAACAAATTTCTCCGCCCTGACAATCACCTTCACCTTGGCATCGAGTGGCATCCACACTTTCATCCACTGCATCAATTACGGCTGCTATAGAAATTTTATTCGCATCGCCATTCAGAGAATAACCACCGCCCGGACCACGAGCGCTAACCACTAATTCATTTTTGCGCAATTTAGCAAATAACTGCTCTAAATAAGAAACAGAAATGCCTTGACGCTCAGA
>CAXNEI010000145.1:0-4398 GCA_964201195.1 Gammaproteobacteria bacterium | reverse complement strand
CGAAGAAGAGGAAGAAGAGGAAAGTATTGTGGTGGCAGGCGGGCCGGAAACTTTATTACCGGAACCGGGAATGGGTTACGAAGAACAATTGGAAACCATTAAAAATTTAGTAGCGGAAGATCCTAGATTGGTAGCGCAAGTGGTTAAGCAATGGGTGAGCAATGAGTAATGAAGCGGTTATTGAAGAAAGTCTAATAACGATGAAGCCGGCAGCAGCAGAAGTGGGGATTAGTTCCTTAGAGCAGGCGGCGGTTTTATTGATGGTGTTAGGTGAAGAAGATGCGGCAGAAGTATTAAAACATATGGGGCCGAAAGAAGTGCAATGGATTGGTAAAACCATGGCAGGTCTGCGCCAGGTAACTCGTGAACAAGTAGAAAAAGTATTTGCTAAATTTAATGAAACGGTGCGTGATCAAACCAGTTTGGGTGTAGGCAAAGAAAATTATATTCGCCGTATGCTAACCCGTGCGTTAGGGGAAGAAAAAGCCAATAGTTTAATCGATAGAATTTTAGTCAGTGGTAATACTTCCGGACTGGATACGTTGAAATGGATGGACGGACGCAGTATTGCTGAGTTAATTCGTTTTGAGCATCCACAAATTCAGGCCATTGTATTGGCTTATTTAGAACCCGATCAAGCAGCAGAAGTGTTGCAGCATTTAGATGAGCGCGTACGGCTCGATATTATGCTGAGAATTTCCTCTATTGAATCGGTTCAGCCGCAAGCCATTAATGAACTCAATGATATTTTAGAAAAACAATTTGCCTCTACCTATGTGAGTTCGAATACTACTTTAGGTGGCATTCGTTGTACCGCTAGTATTATGAATTTTCTCGATCCTAAAGCTGAAGCGCAATTAATGGAAGCAATTAGAGACGTTGATGAACGTATGGCGGGAAATATTCAAGAGATGATGTTTGTGTTTGAAAATATGGTGGATATTGATGATCGAGGTGTTCAATCTATTTTACGGGAAGTTTCTAGCGAAGTTCTCATGTTAGC
Organism: Gammaproteobacteria bacterium; assembly: GCA_964201195.1. GTDB lineage: Bacteria > Pseudomonadota > Gammaproteobacteria > Pseudomonadales > JAHFSE01 > JAHFSE01. The sequence continues at coordinate 3,395 of CAXNEI010000145.1, read as the reverse complement.
GCTGAAAGGCGCCGACGATAGAGTAATCGATAAGATTGTGAAGAATATGTCGAAAAGGGCAGCTGATTTATTAAAAGAAGATTTAGATAATTTAGGCCCAGTAAAAGTCAGTGAAGTAGAAACCGCACAAAAAGAAATTTTAGCGATTGCTAGACGTATGGCCGAAGCAGGTGAAGTAGTATTTATGGGTCGTGGCGAGAAGATGATCTAAGAGGTTAGTGATGAATTCCAAAAAAATATTATCCGCTTATGAGCGTTGGGAATTACCGGTACTGAACGATTCGCAAATCGTTGCTGGTTTGTGGAATCAATCTGCACAGGATGAGATGCCCAACTTACCCACGGCAGAAGAATTAGAATCACTGCGGTTAAAAGCACAACAAGAAGGTTTTGCTGAGGGAAAAAAACAAGGCTATGAACAAGGGTATGCGTTGGGATTATCCAATGGCCAAGAAGAACTACAGCAGGTAGTCACGCAATTTAATCATCTTATGCGGGCTTTTGTTGATCCTATCGCCCAGCAGGATGAGCATCTGGAATGCGTATTATTAACTTTGGTGCAAAATATTTGTACACAACTATTGAAACGTGAATTAATGCTCAATAGCCAAGGTATTTTACTGGTAGTGAGAGAAGCATTGGATAAAATAATGAGTGGGCAACATAGGGTGAAAATTTATATTCATCCGCAAGATCATGCCTTGCTAGAAAAATTTTTACCGCAACAATCAGAATATGAAGCGCAATGGCGAATATTACCGCGTGATACTTTAACGCCTGGTGGCTGTGTAATAGAAACTGATCATCACTTAATTGATGCTACTGTGCAGGGGCGTTTGCAGCAGTGGATGGATCAGCTCTATCAAAAAAAATTACCGACCACTGAAGGCAGCGAACATTTTATGACTAAACATGATCTGTTAACAGGTCAACAAGGATTCGCTTAATGGCAGCGGTAGATTTTTCAGTTAAGCCAAAACGCATTGCGCTGGCAGAACGATTAGAGCGTACTGTAGATAAGGCAAAAAATTCTCCGTCTTTGCGTGTGCAGGGGCGTGTGACTCGCCTGGTGGGTTTAACTTTAGAGGCGGTGGGTTGTGCTGTGCCGGTGGGACAGCAATGTTTAGTGGAATTATCCCATGGACAATCAGTAGAGGCAGAAGTAGTTGGCTTTTCTGGCGATAGAACTTTTCTCATGCCTATTGGCGGATTATTCGGTATTAATTCCGGCGCACGGGTTATTCCCATTAATAAAATTCGTCAGGTGCCTGTTGGCCCTGGTTTATTGGGTCGAATTATCGATGGTCATGGCGCGCCGATGGATGCCTTAGGTCCGCTAAAAGTTGATGATTACCGAGCCTTATATGCACAGCCAATCAATCCATTACAACGACAATCAATTCAGCAGCCATTAGATGTTGGTGTGCGCTCTATTAATAGTTTGTTAACTATTGGGCGAGGTCAACGCATTGGTTTATTTTCCGGTAGCGGCGTCGGTAAAAGTGTGTTGTTAGGCATGATGACGAAATTCACCAGCGCAGATGTGATTGTGGTAGGCCTGGTGGGTGAACGCGGCAGAGAAGTCAAAGAATTTATTGATTTAATTTTAGGAGAGGAAGGTTTAAGTCGCGCTGTAGTAGTGGCTTCTCCTGCAGATGATTCGCCTTTATTACGTATTCACGCTGCAATGATGGCAACCACTATTGCGGAATATTTTCGTGATCAAGGCAGTCACGTGCTTTTATTATTAGATTCCTTAACACGCTATGCACAAGCACAAAGAGAAATTGCTTTAGCGGTGGGTGAACCACCGGCTACGCGCGGATATCCCGCTTCTGTTTTTGCGCGAATTCCGCAATTAGTTGAGCGCGCAGGCAATGGCGCAAAGGGGCAGGGCAGTATCACCGCAATTTATACATTATTAATGGAAGGCGATGATCATCAAGAACCTATTGCCGATGCAGCGCGCGCTATTTTAGATGGACATATTATGTTGTCGCGGCAACTGGCGGATGCAGGTATTTATCCTGCAGTGGATATTGAAAGCTCCATCAGTCGCGTGATGCCGCATATTGTGAGTCCGCAGCATTTGGCTTTAGCGCATCAAGTAAAGCAACTTTATGCTACCTATGAACAGAATAAAGATTTAGTCAATGTAGGCGCTTATCAAAAAGGCAGTAATAGCAAAATAGATTTGGCCTTACGGCAATATCCGTTAATTCAACATTTTTTATATCAGCCACTGAATGAATCGGTTAATTTGGAACAGAGTATGCAAGCATTAGAATGTTTGTTAACGGATGCTGAATAGGAACATTTTTATGACGCAGTCTTTTGATCGTCTCGTACAAATCCGTGAATTTAAATTATATCAAGCGAATCAAGAAGCGGTTAGCTTGATGCAATCCCGTGAATTATTGGAAAAAGAGCAAGAAAAACTAGCGCAATTGATTACTTTTCAACAAGAATATTATCAATCCAATGCTTGGGGGCAAACTGGGCGATTAAATGCGGTTTTTCTCGCACGTTTTGAACGCTTTTTATCGGGATTAACGGAAGCCATTGAACAACAAGAAAAACAAGTCAAATACTGTCAATATCAAGTCAATATTCAAGCGAAAAAGTGGGATCTTGCTAAGCATAAAGTATTGGCCTTAGATAAAGTCTCTGATATTAGGAATCTTGCTTTACTCAGAAAAGAAAATAAAAGTCAGCAAATTGAACTCGATGATAGAGTTGCGCATCGTTTAGCAGTTGAGATGCACGAGTAGTTAGTATGTTATTTAAAACAATAGGGCTTCATCTTGCGCAACTGTATCGAAAAGCAGGGGTAAGAAAATCTTCTGTAGCTAGCACTCCTTTTTTTCGAGTGAAATTATCCCATGCGATGGTAACGAATGTTGCTACGGCCTCATCCGATGGTTTGCTTACATTCACTGAATTCACTTTATTGGTTGATCGATTAATGAATCGATTTCTGCAGGAAGTATTGCAGGTCTATCAACAAAGTCAGGGCAGTGCTTATCAAACAGAACAAATGAATCAACAGATGGGTTCGCTGTTAGAGTTAGCCAATGCAGTGCAATCTTCTGCGACGGAAACACATTTATTAGCGGTGAATATGTTGGTGGAATCGGCGAAGCAGGGCAGGCCCGCTGGACATTTTGCTGATATGGCTACGCATGTGCAGCAGTTAGCCCATCAATCCGGTGAATTTAGTCATGAGGTAGTTGATGAAGTGGATGCTGCGCAAACCGCTATTCAGCATATTAAAACTTTAATTCTTCATGTTTCCCAGCGCGAATTAGACAGAGTGTTGGCAGCGAAACGGCAGATTGATTTTTCTTTGGGTTGTTTGCAAACCCTCGAGGCCCTACTGAATCCATCATTAACAG
>CAXNEI010000144.1:0-4405 GCA_964201195.1 Gammaproteobacteria bacterium | reverse complement strand
ATTGATATGGTAGTAGAAGGCAACGGTAAACGCTTAGCCGTTGAATGTGATGGTGATCGTTATCATCCGTTAGAAAAATTAACAGAAGATATGGAACGCCAAGCCGTGCTCGAACGCTTGGGCTGGCAATTTTCACGCATCCGTGGCAGCGCTTTTTATCGCAACCCAACCACAGCGATGAAAATCATTTTTGATCGTTTGGCAGAATTAGAAATTCAGCCGCAAATTCAAGCAACAGATAAAGTGCCTGTTGCTGATATGAATTTGGTGTATGAGTTGGAGAATGTGATAACATCATTTAGCTTGGCAAGCTGACTGATTTCAGAGCATAAAAATATTTAGATACAAATCACCTTTAAAAAAGGGCAAAATATTAATGCGCGGGATCGAACCAAAAGTACACTCTGATATTGCTGGTATTTTTGCTGGTATCTGACTTTTTAAAAAAATTATTAATTTTATTTTAATCAAATAGTTATATATTGAGTTCTAGGGAAGCACGACCCACCATTTCCTCTTTTCATGACGTCCAAAAAACTGCAAAAAACCACTATTCTCAACAAATCAAACAGTGCTCGTTGAAAAATCATTGATATTCTGTTGAATCTACAACACCCGCCTGGATAAACCCTTGTTTGCGCAATCGACAACTATCACAGAGACCACACGCTCGCCCTGCTGCATCCGCCTGATAACAAGATACCGTCAGGCGATAATCCACACCTAGGCTAACACCTAATTGAATAATTTCTGCTTTGGTTAATTTTATTAGAGGTGCCTCAATGCGTACACCACGACCTTCAACGCCTTGTTGCGTGGCTAAATTCGCCAACTGTTGAAAGGCAGCAATATATTCAGGTCGACAATCGGGATAACCGGAATAATCTACCGCATTTACGCCCAGGACAATGGCGTTAGCATCGATAACTTCCGCATAGGCCAAAGCTAATGATAAAAAAATAGTGTTGCGCGCAGGCACATAGGTGATGGGAATACCCGAAGTTTCTTGCTCGGGCACAGCAATAGCGAGATCGGTTAAAGCAGACCCCCCCAACTGAGCTAAATCGACTTTTAAGGTTTTATGTTCAACCACACCTAACAAGTCCGCTACACGAGACGCAGCCGCTAATTCTGATTGATGACGTTGACCGTAATTAAAACTCAGCGCGTAACAGGCATAGCCTTGTGCTTTTGCCCAAGCTAAACAGGTGGAGGAATCGAGGCCGCCAGAACATAATACCACCGCTTTCATTATCGCCCCCTCGCATCCGGCCAAATCATTTTATGCAACTGTAGCTGCATCCGCACGGGTAAATGATCGGCTAAAATCCATTCGGCTAATTGCTGTAAGGGTAATTGATCAAAACTAGGCGAGAATAATAGACTATTCACTCGCTGTGCTAAATCATGGGTTTCTATCGTATCTTTCGCCCACTCATAATCAGCGCGATCAGCAATCACATATTTAATTTCATCCGTTGATTTAAGATGATCTAAATTAGTCCATAGATTTTTTTCTACTTCCCCAGAGCTAGGCGCTTTTAAATCCATCACAATCATGACGCGAGGATCCACGTCGCGAATATCTAACGCACCGCTGGTTTCCAAGGACACTTGATAGTTTTGTTCGCATAAAGCCGTTAATAAAATCAGGCAATTTTTTTGTGCTAAGGGTTCGCCGCCGGTAACGGTAATAAAAGGTGTTTGATATGCAGCAACTGAGGTAAGAATTTGTTCGATACTCAAACGCTCGCCGCCTTTAAAAGCATATTCGGTATCGCAATAATTACAGCGTAATGGACAACCGGTGAGACGAATAAATACCGTCGGCAAACCCACACGAGTGGATTCACCTTGCAGAGAATAAAAGATTTCAGTGATGGTTAGAGCAGTACTCGCCAGCGGAATGCGCGACATATCAGTTGGTCAGATAGCGCTGCGCTAATTGTGCAGCGGTGGAGCTAGGATATTGCTTAATGACTTGATTAAATAAAGCCTCGGCTTTTTGTTTTTGGCCTTTCACATCATAGATAGTGCCTAGCTTATACAAGCTAGCAGGCACTTTGGCGTGATTAGGATAATTCTGCACTATGTAGGAAAAATGATACTGAGCCTGATCTAAATCAGGTTTTGGCAACACCATATCCACTTCGCCTAACCAATAATGGGCATTGGCAGTGAAAGCACCTTTCGGAAAATCTTTGAGAAATTGAATTAATGCTTTTTGTGCTTCAACTAATTTTTTATCTTTTACTAATTGTTGCACCGCTTGATAGCGCTGCTTTTCATCATAAAAATCTTGCGGATTGACCGACGCATTCACTACCGCACTACTAGGCTGTGTCGTTGTACCGCCTTTGCTCAGCGCAGTGATGCGTTGATCCACATCAGTATAATTATCTTTTTGTTGACGTTCGAGCTGTTCTATTTTATGGGATTGTTCATCAGACAATCCACGCAAGGCTTGTACTTCTTGCTGGAGTTGTTGTAATTGTTCGCTTAAGGTCCAAAAAGGATCTGCTTGGATATTCTTGATTGAAGCTCGATTATTATCTTCATGGGGCACGGTAACGCGTTGATCACTGGAGCGCTCTATCACCACATCCGCTAGAGCTTGACTGATGCAGGTAGATAACAATAAACCTAAGCAGAAAATTCTCGCGCTACTCAAAGAAATCATTATGCATCTACTCTTTAATTAATTCAGATAAATAAAAAGGGTAAAGCTTCAAATCTGTTGATTGCAATTTCTTCCGTAGGGGCAACCCTATGTGGTTGCCCTCTTGGGCAGGCACGCAGGCCTGCCCCTACAAAATTACTCATCAACATTTGTGAATCACTACCACAAAAAGGTGCAATGCCCTTTTGGTTATTGCACCTTAAAAATTACTTACCCGCAGTATAAGTCAATTCCACACGACGATTTTGCGCATAGGCAGACTCATCATGCTCTAGAGCAGTAGGTTTTTCTTCACCATAGCTCACGGTTTCAATTTGATTGCTCGCAGCACCATTTACTCCAAGAAACTGAGCTACTGCTTTTGCACGTCGCTCACCTAAAGCGATGTTGTATTCACGAGTACCGCGCTCATCGGTATTACCTTCCAAACGCACACGAGCTGCTGAGTTATCAGATAAAAATTTAGCATGGGCTTTTAATGAATCATAAGCTTCAGCTCTGATGGCATCTTGATCGAAATCAAAATAGAAAACCGTTTGGGTTTGTGCTGCAGCATTATTTGCTGTCGCAGAAGAATCTGCGCCGCCAGTGGTTTGACCTGTGGTTACCGCAGTATTAGCTGCCGCCCCGGTATCTGTAGCAGCATTTTTATCTAGATGACTTTTTGAAGCACATCCTGCTAACACAGCAACAAGGACAAGAGGTAGAAATCGAGCTGTTTTACTATTCAACATAATAAATTCCTTTAATGAGATTTAATTGAAATTAACGAAAAGGGGACCATGCAGGCTCTCGTACTTCAGCTTGCCGAGCAGGTAAGAAAAATTTAGCACGACCATCGATGGATGTCACCGCTAACACACCCTGACCACCACGCACGGTGGCATAAATTATCATATTTCCATTGGGCGCGACACTGGGAGACTCATCTAATTCACTGTTGGTCAGGATATTTAAATTATCATGCGCCAAATCTTGGGTTGCGATATGAAAAATACCTTGATTGCGATGTACCATGACTAAATATTGAGCGTTCTTAGTAATTTCACCCCGCGCATTATAAGTGCCGTCATAAGTTAATCGTTGAACTTTTCCTTCAGCCAAGGTTAATTTATAAAGCTGAGGACTACCTCCCCTGCTAGAAGTAAACACCAGACTAGCATTATCAGGAAACCAACTGGGTTCTGTATCAATCGCTAAATTATGAGTCAATCGCGTCAAACTTTTATCCGCCAATCGATAAACATACAACTCCGGATTACCGTCTTTCGACAAACTCATGGCAATAGATTGGCCATCGGGCGACCACGATGGCGCACTATTAATGCCTGGATAATCTGCAATTTTTTCCTGCTGTCCGGTGGCTAATGCATGAATATAAATCGCTGGCTTTCTGCGCTGATGAAAAGAAACATAGGCAATGCGTCGGCCATCGGGCGCCCAAGTGGGCGACAAAATCGGTTCAGGCGATTGAAAAATAGTCCGCGCTCGATAGCCATCTGCATCGGCTAATTGCAAACGATAGAGCGTTTTTTTCGGTGCCGGTCTTTCTAGCGTCACATATAAAATATGGGTGGAAAAAATACCTCGAATACCGGTGAGTTTTTCATAAATATGATCACTGATATGATGGGCTAAATCACGCAAATCCGCCGCATGACCTCGGCGCGCATCGAGGATTTTCTGTTGATCCACACCCATTAAATTAAATTCAAAATCATAGCC
>CAXNEI010000143.1:0-4430 GCA_964201195.1 Gammaproteobacteria bacterium | reverse complement strand
CAAAAGAGGAGCCAGCGCCACGAGGGCAGCGATTCGATCATATGGGTTTTATTTTGGCTAAGCCTGAACAGGTAGATGCTTGGTATCACTACTTATGTGAGAAGAAAGTTGTCATGAAGGCCGCTCCGCGAACCCATCGTGACGGAGCCCGTAGTTTTTATTGTTTGGATCCAGCCGCAAACCTGGTTCAGTTTATTTACCATCCGCCTATTTCTGGTGTGTTTTGTTCTGAGGTATCGCAATAATGATAGGAAGTAAAATTAAATTACACGGGTTCAATAATCTAACGAAATCCTTGAGTTTTAATATTTATGATATCTGTTATGCCAAGACAGAACAGCATCGCGTTGAGTACATCGAATATATTGATGAGTTATATAACGCTCAACGATTGACCCAAATTTTGACGGAAGTGACGCATATTATCGGCGCCAATATTTTAAATATTTCTCGTCAGGACTATGAGCCACAAGGCGCTAGCGTAACCATGTTGATTGCTGAGCATGAAACGCCGCCGGATGAAAGTAAAACCCGTGAAGAGCCAGGCCCCATTCCTACCAGCAGTGTGGCGCATTTAGATAAGAGCCATATTACGGTTCATACCTATCCTGAAAGTCACCCAGACAATGGCATCAGCACTTTTCGTGCGGATATTGACGTCTCTACGTGCGGATTGATTTCACCTCTGCGGGCATTGAATTATCTGATTCACTGTTTTGATTCCGATATTGTCACCATTGATTATCGGGTGCGTGGCTTTACTCGTGACACGGATGGCAGCAAGCACTATATCGATCATGAAATTAATTCTATTCAAAACTATTTATCTGATGATACGGAAAAAGCCTATCAAATGATCGATGTGAACGTCTATCAAGAGAATATTTTCCACACCAAAATGCTATTAAAAGAATTCAAATTAAATGACTATTTATTCGGCATGGGTGTGAATGAATTAACGGAAGCAGAGACCACCGACATTAAAGAACGCGTGCATCGCGAGATGTTAGAAATTTTTTATGGTCGGAATATTGATTAAGTAAAGCGTTAAGCTATATATATTGCTCTAACCACTAGAGGTTGTTAGAGTGTCGCCACTCCAGCCACCGCGCTCGCGGATTTTTCCCTGCACTTTTTATCACGGTGAATACATTTATGTTCAAGCGTCTTCGAGGCTTATTTTCCACCGACTTAGCGATTGATTTGGGTACTGCTAACACGCTGATTTATGTGCGTGGTAAAGGCATTGTATTAAATGAGCCTTCCGTTGTTGCGATTCGCAACGCGAATGGCCAAAAAAGTGTGGTTGCGGTGGGTACCGATGCCAAGCGTATGTTAGGTCGCACGCCAGGTAATGTGACCGCGGTGCGTCCATTGCGGGATGGTGTTATTGCTGATTATCAAGTGACAGAAAAAATGCTGCAGCATTTTATTCGTAAAGTGCACGAAACCCATTTTCTTGCACCGAGCCCAAGGGTATTAATTTGCGTGCCCTGTAAATCCACTCAAGTAGAGCGACGTGCGATTAAAGAATCAGCGCAAAGTGCTGGCGCACGCGAAGTCTATTTAATTGAAGAGCCAATGGCTGCTGCTTTGGGCGCTGGTTTACCAGTAGAAGAAGCGAGAGGCTCGATGGTAGTCGATATCGGTGGCGGTACTACTGAAGTTGCTATTTTATCTTTTAATGGTGTGGTGTACTCCGATTCCTTGCGTATTGGTGGTGATAAATTCGATGAAGCCATCATGACCTATGTGCGTCGTAATTATGGTTGCTTGATTGGTGATGCGACAGCAGAAAAAATTAAACAGGAAATTGGCTCAGCCTGCCCGAGCGGTGAACTATTAGAAATTGATGTCTGCGGTCGCAATATGGCGCAGGGCGTACCGCAAAGTTTTACCCTCAATAGCAGCGAAGTATTAGAAGCCATTCAAGAAGTATTGGCAGCTATTGTGAGCTCTGTAAAAAATGCGCTAGAGCAATCTCCACCTGAATTAGCTGCAGATATTTCTGAGCGCGGTTTAGTATTAACTGGTGGCGGCGCTTTATTAAAAGGCTTTGATCGATTATTAGCGGAAGAAACCGGGCTCAAAGTCATTGTGGCTGAAGATCCGCTGACTTGTGTAGCGCGGGGCGGTGGTCGTGCGTTGGAAATGATGGATCAGCAAGGGTTTGAATTGTTGATTACGGATGTGGATCCTATGTAATTGGTTGAGAGGGGAAATTAAGGCAGCACTTTCTTCGCGATGGACGGGCCATCCCTGGCCCATCAAGACACATCCATGATGTCTAAAATCGCTCCAGAAGTGTTGCCTTAATTTCCCCTCTTGACGTCTGATGAGCATATTTGGAGATTTTTTATAAAAACTTTATTTGCGCAAAATTCAAAACAAGGGCGCTTGTGGAGTGTCATTATTCTCTCTGGGGCATTGATGTTTGCTGATAATCAACGTCAGCTAGAGCCAGCGCATCAGGTTATTAATTATGTTGTCACTGCGATTTATTCTTTCTCTCACGTGCCGCTGGAAGCATTAGACTGGGGTAGCGATACTTGGGCATCACATCAATCTTTGTTAACAGAGAATCAACAGCTCAAGCAGAAGCTTTTATTTCTTGCGCAGAAGCAACTCAAATTTAAAGCGCTGGAAGCGGAAAATTTACGCCTAAAAAGTTTATTACGTGCAGCGATGGATGTGCGTGGCCGTGTCAAAATGGCTGAGATTGTTGGCATTAATCCTGATCCTTTCACCCACGAAGTTTTATTAAATAGAGGCACTGCCGATGGCATTCGTGTGGGCCAGCCTTTATTAGGCTCTGATGGATTAATCGGACAAATTATTGCGGTCACTAGCGCACATTCCAGTCGCGCCTTATTAATTTCCGACGCGAATCATGCCTTGCCCGTACAAATTAATCGTAATGGTGTGCGTGCTATTGCTGTAGGGAGTGGTCATCTTGGTAAATTATATCTGGCTTATTTACCGGATAGCGCAGATGTAAAAGTAGGGGATTTATTGGTTAGTTCTGGATTAGGTGGGCGTTTTCCCTTTGGTTATCCGGTTGCAACAGTGACGATGGTTAAGCATGATCCAGGCGCGCCTTTCGCTACAGCTGAAGCTCGACCAAAGGCTTTGTTAGATCGTTTACGTCATGTCCTAATCCTTGTCCATCAAGATGTTGTGCCGTTACCGCCGCCAGGCCCTTGGCCTACTTTGCCGCCCGCAGTGTGCGCGCCACCACCAGTTATTTCTGCGACTAACTCGACTGCTACAACATCGACGCTTGCTGCTCCTGTCGTTGCAACACCTGTATCTGCTACAGCACCTGTGCAAGCGACTTCATCAACGCCATTAACGCAGCCCAGTGTTCCAACTTTGCCGACTAAGCTGCCTGTTAAGCCGGTCGTTAAGCCAGTGGTCGTTAAGCCGGTTAAGCCCGTTGCAGAAGTTACTGCGCCGCCGATTAAAAATAAAGAACATAAAATTCCTTATCAGGCACCCGATGATTTTTCAGCGCAGCCCTCTTCTGAAACATCGTCTTCTGCTACTGCAGTAACAGGGAGTTAATGATGCCAGCTTCACGTGATACAACACCTTTTTTCAGCCTGTTTTTCAGTGTATTGATGGCATTGTTCCTCACCACTTTGCCGATTGCTAAGGAATGGCAGTGGGCACAACCTCAGTGGTTATTATTAATCGTGCTCTATTGGGGATTCATGTTGCCTCATCGATTCGGCATTTTAAGTGCTTGGATTATTGGCTTATTGTTGGATTGTGTGGGTTCAGGGTTGATCGGTCTGCATGGGTTAGTTATGGCAATTATTGCGCAACTGGTTTACTTACTTCATATTCGCATGCGCACTTTTCCTGCCTGGCAAAAAGGCGCTGTCATTTTTGTGTTAGTGGGTTTGTATCAAACCATCCTACGGTTAATTAATAGTGTATTGGGTTATCCTACCCCGGAAGGATTATTCTATTACTTATCCAGCGTTAGTAGCGTCCTTGTGTGGCCCTTGTTAGTTTGGATGCTGTCTCCTAGCATAAAGAAAAATAGATATAGTTGAATTTCCTCCTCAAGGGTGATGTGTGACAGACGAAATTCTGATTAATTGCTCGCCCTTAGAAGTTCGCATGGCGCTGATTGAGAACGGCATAGCGCAAGAGCTCAGCATCGAACGCATAGCACACAAAAGTTTAGTCGGCAGTATTTATACAGGTCGTGTGTTGCGTGTATTGCCCGGCATGCAAGCGGCATTTGTCGATATTGGTTTAGAGCGCTCCGCTTTTATTCATGTTAATGATATTGCTAAGCCTAACTGTGAAGTCTCTGCTGAAGTCATTAAAACAGAAAAACCTACACCTGTTATTCAAGAACTTTTGGTTGCTGGTCAGCGCTTGGTCGTGCAAATAGTCAAAGACCAAATTGGTAGTAA
>CAXNEI010000142.1:0-4466 GCA_964201195.1 Gammaproteobacteria bacterium | reverse complement strand
TACCTGCCACGCAAATAATATGATCTTCTGTGAGTGGATAAACCTGTTCGCCAATGCGAATACTCGGCGGATTTTTATCAAATCCACGCAATACATCCGTTAAGCCTGAACGACCTAAATTATATTCATCAATAATGAGGAATTTTTTGCCCGGGCGTGTATCTGTTGCATAAGCAATGAGTCGATCATTAAAATTCGATAAGAATTGTTCGCTAATAAATAAATCATGGCGATGGACGAGATTTTTTCCACCCTCTAAATCTTTAATTAAAAATTCCATCGCTCGGCTTTTGCCGGCAGAAGGTGGGCCAACGAATCTCAGCAATCTTGCGCCCTGGTTTATATAATGTCCTGCTTTTCCAGCAGTAGACATGTCTTTTGGCGCTGGGGTAAAAGAGGATTGAGCTGTTGAAGGCGAGGATGCATTGTCTTTAGCAAGAATAATTGTTCCGGTTAATTGACCCTCAGTAAAAGTTAACCGCTCACCATTCACTATCGCATAGGGTGGATTCTGAAATAATGAAGATAAAGCAGAAGCGCAATTTTTATAATTCTCCAGCCCTACCAATACCACTTGTTTGCCAGCTTTTAAGGCTTTAATTAACGCGCCTTCTTGAAAAATAAACTTACCTGGAGCAGCAGAATCCTTTTTAATAAAACCCAATAAATGACTGGGGTTATCATTGTCTAATGGCGTGAGATAAATAACTTGAGTATTTGCATCAGGTTGCACGCTTGCCAAATCCACTGCTGTAGGCAATGCAGGCTTTTGTGTGGGCAATACAATAACAGATCCTGGATGTTTGCTTTGCTGCTGAGCTAAAACATACTGCTGATGCTGAGTTAAAACCCCCTTAATCTGCAAATAAACGGGTTGAGTTTGTGCTGCATCATTTAAAACAGAAGGCAATAAAGCCAATTTTCCTGCACTATTAACAAATGCTTGCTTACCTAATAGAGAATCAAAATTATGTTCGTCGACAGCATAAATAATATGATTGGCAGGGTCAGTTGGTTGAGCAGACGCAGAAGCAACCTTTATTTCAGCAATTTCTTTTGCGCCATCAATAAAATAGTTCTGTTCATTAACCCAATCTCGGCAATGAGGATCATTCGGCAGATTAATAAAGATAAGGCCGCGAGGTTTACCTTCTAACGGATTTTTTACCGACCACTTTCCGTCAGCATCTAATGTCCAGTGGGACTGGCAATACTTTTGCCACTGAGGATCAAAGGCTAAATCAATGACGATATTTGGATCACAGGCATCAGAAAAAACTTCATCACCATCTGCTGAGGAAGTCTGCATCGGTGCGGGCCAATTAATTTGTGCTAAACGAGAAAGCCAAGCACCAGAGATTTTTTTATCGCCAGTTTTTGCATCAGTAGAAAAGAGGCTAATTACTCGAGTTTCAGCATGCGGTTTTACACCATGAAAATCTTGCCTCTCTACCAAATTATTAAAGGCTTCAATTTGAGTAGTAGAAAAATTATCTTCATTAATAATAATGATTCCGCCATTAAGAACTGCTTTTTTTAAGGCGCCATCCTGAACTTCTGGAAAACCTGTATCTGGATTAATATCGCCACCGGGTTTTTGCCACAAGCGATCAATATCAGAAAAATGATCTAAATAAACGAGAGGCTTTTCAGTAGAGGCATAAGGTTGTAGTAAGTATGAAATCTCTACATGCGTGGCATCAAGATGTTCAACTGAATCTGCTTGAACGCGCACATGAGAAAAAGCCAAAGCGGTTTTTAGCTGATCATGGATGGATTGGCTAGTGGAGTTATCAGCAGAAGTGTTAGTGGCTTGAAGATTAGCAAGATCAACAACAGGACTAGAAAGAGAAGAAGTACGAACTCGTGGAGAGCCTGCTTCAACAGGTGAAAAATTCTTATCCTCAGTTGCTCGAAAGGTTGGAGCAAAGCTGCTTGTGCTATCAGGTCGTTGTGCTGGCAATAAAGACATAGTGTTTTTTTCTAGGTGTTAAAAATTGATAACGGGCCGCCAGTCTAGCATCAGGAAGCGGCAAGAATCTAGAGGGGGTTGCTTGCGGCTTTGTTTTTTTGGGCGGTGTGTTTTATTATTGTTGGTTTTTAAATGTTAAACCTTGTCATTTCTCACCATTATAAATGCCCATTCAGCCAACTAATTAAATCCCAAATCACTTCATCGCGATTAATTTCATTAAATAATTCGTGACGTGCATCAGGGTACAATCGAGTAGTGCTATTTTTAATGCCGAGTTTTTTAATGCGGGTGCTGAGTTTTTTAAAGTCTTTGCCAAAGTTGCCCACGGCATCTTTGCTACCAGCAATTAAATAATAAGGAATGTCTTTGGGCAATTGCGACTGAAAAGACAAGCTATAAAGTCGTTGTACCCCATAAGCGAAATCTAGCCAGAGCTGTGATGAGCATAAAAAGCCACAGAGAGGATCATTAAGATAGAGATCCACTTGTTGTGGATCCCGTGATAACCAGTCGCATTCTGTGCGATTAGGTTTGAAGGCGCGATTATATTTTTTGAAAGTTAATGCATGAATAGCATGGTTAGCACTGCGTTTGCCGCGATATAATTTTTCTAGTTGGCCAACCCAGGCCAATGATTGACTTAAATGAGCTGGCACCAGTGATGAGGCACATAAAATTAATGCGGCAATGGAATCCGGATGGATAGCAGCATAATATTGAGCAATGAATGAGCCCATGCTGTGACCCAATAAGACAACGGGCAGATTAGGGAATTTTTGTTTGATTCGTTGATTTACCTGTTTTACATCGGCAATGACTTTTGTCCAGCCGTCATAATCAGAAAAATGACCTAAGGCTTCTGATCCGGTAACACTCAGCCCATGGCCGCGATGATCGTGAGCGACTACAATAAAACCTGCGGTATTGAGGTGTTGTGCCACGTAAGCATAACGAGCGCTATGTTCCGCCATTCCATGTAAAAGGTGAACAACTGCTTTTGCGGTTTTTCCTTCTGCTAACGGCCAAAAACGCAGTGCGATAGAATGACCATCGGGCACAGAAAGATATTCTGAGGGTTTAAAGCGAGAAGAAGGCAGCGTCATTATTTTGAACCTTTAGCAAAAGATTGGTGTCGGATTATCGACAATAAAAACCATGTAGGTTCCATTGAATAATGTTGGGTTACATAGAGATTGGTACGCTTAACAATTATAAGTAGAATACCCCTTATTTCCAAATAAAAAAGCCCGCGTAACGCGTTATGATAGAACAAGGCAAATAGGTTTCACTCAAGTGGTAGTTTTCAATGCAGCTTAGTGTAGATAATAAAAAATGGTTATGCGCAATTGTTGTACAAGCAACGGTCAAGTTGTGCGCACTGATTCTATTGCTGAACCTTTCTGGTTGTTCTTCCCTATTACTCGGTGAAAAAGGCTTACAAAGAAATCCGATTGAAGCGCCTGTAGTTAATGTCACTAATTTTTCTCAATCTTTGCAGTGTATGGATGAAATGCTACTGAACTATGAAGTGGCGCCTATTTTCATTACCGCGCAAGATATTCCCAACCTAACGGCTCAGCGTGATTCTGAAGCTGGCTCAAAGGATATGTTGATTACTTCTCTGTCACGCATTAGTGAGCGCAGCGGTAAAGTTCGTTTTATTTCTTATGGCGTTGATTTAAGCGATATCTTGTTGCTACATAAAACACATAAAGAAAGTGATAGTTTTGTTGCGCCAGATTTTTTTATTCGCGGTGCTGTCACTCAGCTGGATAAAAATGTGGTTCGATCACATATTGCCGGCTTAGGTGGTTATCTGCCTTTAGGTTTGGGTGGTTTATTTACGAGTGAGCAACTGTCTTATATTTCGCTGGATCTTAATGTAGGGTTAATCAGCAATTTACAGATGCTGCCAGGCATTACCTCCAATAATGTATTAGCTATTACCGATAAAGGGGTGAGGGCTGGATTTGGTGGTCGCATTGAGAAGGTGGGTTCTTATTTTGATTTTGGTTTAGGTCGTCGTGATGGTATTCAACAAGCAGTGCGCAACATGGTAGATTTAGGCGTTATTGAAGTCATAGGTAAATTGGCCAATGTACCTTATCTTTCTTGTTTGCCTATTGATGCGAATCAGCCGCAAGTCATAGAAAATATTCATAAAGAATATGAAGTCTATAAACAAAAAGGCGAGTTAATAAAAATTATTCAAGGAAAGCTTAAACAAAATGGCGAATATCAAGGGCCAGTGAATGGCGTCATTAATCAAAAAACCTTAGATGCGTTAAGTCAATTTTCTAGTTTAAATAGCACGGGGCCCAGCGCTATAGATGAAGGACAAACCACTATTGATTTCGATCAATATAAGAGAGTGGTGTATGGAAAATCTTATCAAGGTTCTCGCTATGAGTTTTTAAATAGCGACAATGTAAAAAGTTATGATATTGATTCACTGATTGCTAATAAACAAGTGGGTAAAAAAGCCGATAAC
>CAXNEI010000141.1:0-4488 GCA_964201195.1 Gammaproteobacteria bacterium | reverse complement strand
TTTTTTAGCGATAACGGACTGAACAACTGACAGGCGATCTAATTCTCGATGACTCAACGTAATATTCCCCATTTGCCCGTCCCTTTTGAAGCCTCAAAGGGGACATTTTAACTTTGGACAAGGGGACATTATCGCTTTGGGCTAACACTAGGCTGGAATATGTTGCCCTTTCAGGGCGTAATAATAGATTATGGCCCAGGTTATAGAGTGTATTTTATTCAAAAAGCTAGTCAGTGGATTTTGTTGCTTGCGGCGGTGCCAGCGCAAATGCTGACGCTATTTTATCTTGCCGCCGGATGAGTTTTTAGCCAATCACGCAGAGCGTCATTAACGCGTGTTTGCCAGCCTTGGCCTGTAGCACGAAAAACCGATAATATATCGGGTGATAAACGAATTTGTATCGCTTCCTTGGTTGGATGCTTGCTTGGTCCGCGCTGACCGGGGCGGCGTTTAGGCAATGCTGTTAATAAATCGGGCGGCAATACTTCAGCCGCAGATTTAAATTGTTTAAAGTCGTCAGCAGTTAATTCACGAACTTCGCCATTTTTATCCGTTAAGGGTAAGTGGTTTGCCATAATTTTTTGCCTCTCGAATATTCGCTTTGCGCAGACTGATAATTCGCACTCCGCCTGTGATGGGCGTAAAGCACACAATATGCAGTCGCTCATCTAAATAACCAGCAGCAACAAAGCGTCTTTCTGGATATGAATTACGTGTATCTTCGCAGAAAATAGCGCTATCCCAATCAAAATCAGCCGCACGCTCAAAAGACAAATTTCTTTGCTGGGTATTTTTTGCGGATTTGATCGGGTCAAAGTCAATCTTCATGTTTTATTGTATACACACAAAAATAAGAGTCAAGCCGTACTTTCATTACGAGGCGCAGCAATAAACCAACTGAGTCCTGGAATACGACGCAACGGATGTTTGCGTTATTGCTACAGGTTTTGAATTAAGCGTTTTGTATTTCTAAATAGGGCGGTGGTTGCTCATCATCATAATGAGGTGGTAACTGATAGTGACTAGTCTCAATAAGGTTTGTTAATGCGCGTCTAATCTGTTGTATAGCGTGTTGCGTTAATGTTTTATTACTGAGCGCTTCAATTTCATGATTTAGGCGTGCTTCTTCATCTCTTAAGAGTAACTGTGCTGCTCTATTATTTGGGTAGTTAGTTGTGGTCTCCTTGCAAAGTTCATATCGTTCATAAGTATCAATTAATGATGAGGGTAATAGATCAATGAAAGAGTCTATAAATTCTTGTATAACTTTATAGAATGGCATTTTATAGCGCCACTCAATATAAATGTTGATTAGATAGGGAAGCGTTGAAATTAATTGTTGAGCTTTTTTTAAAGCAGAGATCTTTTTAAGAATACTAAAGATAAGTTCTCTGTCTAACCTATTACTTATTAAGCGACATAACAGGCCAGCAATGTCATCACCGATGAGTTTTTCGATTGATTTAAGTACGGGTAGACCTTTAAGTAATCGATACGAAAAAATCACAGCGCCAATTGTTGTTGCTGTTGGCAGTAGAAATAACCAATTATCTGATATTTTGTATGGTTCGTTGCTTTCATCAAGAGGCGCAGCAGCAGCGAATGGCATTAAATAATTAATACCAATAGCCATTTTTCCTACAAGCGGCAACGACTGCACGGCAGAAGAGATAGCTTGGCTGGCAGAAAGAATAGAGTTCGTTATGGCAATATTCCAAGAAGATTCCTCCTGCTTTGCGTGTATTGGTGAAAATTTTTCTTTGACGCCAATCATTCTCTGCTGACATTTTTCCAGTGCAGTAATAGCCAAAATGAAATCAGTAGCTGCTACTGACACATCTTTGATAAATGCTTCATCTGGTGTTTTTTGTTCTTTCTCTAATGCACTAGCTTGTGCGTAGATTTGTTCCAATTTTTGCGTGGCATCAGTGAGCTGGCTTAGGGTATTAGCGAGTTCAACAGTGTAATTTGCCAATTGATCCTTTGCTTCAACGGATTGTGTTTGTGACAAATGAGAAGAGCCGCAGGCATCACGCATGCTGGTAAAAGTTTTTTGTGTTGATGAGATGATTCTGCAGGAGATTTCGTTTCCTTCCACGACTGAAGACATGCTGAGCCGTGATAATGCAGCGTTTATTTTTTTAGCTGAATTTGCAGAAAGAGGATTTGCATTCACACCTAGAATAGGTGAGCTGTTAATTGCGGTGCGGATGGACATGGTCACGACTCCTTGTGTTGTTATTGAGTGGCGATCCTATCTTGAAGATTTGGGGTGGTCAATCAGTTTTTTTGCGTCGCCTATTTTTCACGAGTCGATATTTTTGTTTGCTGCTGCGAGGTTTTTCTGGAATGGTCATTTCGATTAAGCCGGCTTCTAAGGCGGGAAGTAAATACATTCTACGAAAATGATCTTCGTCTTTTAAACCCATAGCTTGCTGGATTGCTTGGCGAGTCATTTCTCCTGACAGCACACTGAGCAACCGATTTTCCGGGGTAACTTCCGGGGTAACTTGGATTCTTATTCTCATGGGTGGTGATAACAAATACTGTTATTATCGTATATTAACTTTTTCGAGAATAGCGGTTAAGCTGTCAGCATACTCAAACAGAGACCAGCGACATGGATATACAACAGTCCCCTGGAGTCATACCCTTATACATAATCTAGCTGTTGGTAATACACTATAAGGAGTGAGTTATTAGTGATAAGTGGTGTGATGTTTAATTGAGTGGTGTTACGTAGTTGTGGGATTCATCGCTTTTCTCTTGGGTAAATAGACTAGCTCTCAAAGGATATATTGATACCTGCCAGCCATCAAGCCGTACTCTCTCTTGTTTGCGGCGCAGCAACGAACCAACTCACCACTGGAATCCGACGCAATACAGTTCGTGCTGCATCTGCTGTTGTGGCAACACCCGCATCCATTAAGTTTTGCACCAGTGAGCCTTCTTCAATAGAGCGCGCAGCAGCAGTGCCAGCCATGCTGATGCTATCGGTAGCGAATCGCTGCAAGCGCAATAAAGGCGCTTGTTGTCGGCGAGTCGTTATTAAATTTTCTGCTCGAGCGAGAAAAATAGCATTATTAGCCAATGCTTCTTGTGGTGTGAGCAAACCAAGCGTTTGTAGCTGAGCTCGTAACGATTGTTGATTAGCTGCATTGAGTTGATTCCAAGCCGTGCGATCAACAAAATTATGTTGCACCACTTGAGGGGGCTGCGCTAATAACATAGCTAATTCACGCAACAAAGCAGCGAGTGGTTGAATTTCTTCTGTGCTCGGTGTTTGTCTTGCCGCAACAGGTTGTTGCGCTGCAGCATGTTGTTGTGGAAATAATTGATTAACCGCAGCGCTGCGTGTGGTTTGCTGATTCGCTTGTTGCATTAAATCGCGCAATGCTAGAAGTGTTGCTGTGCTATTACCCCATTCATGCAGTGGTTGAATTTCTCGGGTAATGCGCTGATTTAATTGCTCCATTAAACCGGTGAAATTAGCCCGTTGACCTTGAATCAATGCGCCGCCGACTTGCGGTAAACCGTGCCATTGTTGCTGTAGTTGTGCCCATAAATGTTGAGTGGTAGAGCTCAGATTATTCGTAAGGCGTTGCGTTGCTGCGTCGGTAATGGTCATTACGGATGTTTGCGTCTCGACAACTTGTAGTGCGCGAGTTAATTGCAATACCACCGCATTAAATAAACTATTATCGGAAGCAGTTCGATCCACTTCGCCTAATAAACCTAATCGATCGGGGCAGTGGTGATTGCGAACAAAATCGAAATATTCATTAAATGCTTCAACTAATTGTTGAGGCAGTAATTGTTCTAATCCTTTAATTTTTGCTGTGCGTGCATCAATTTGTGCTTGTACATTTGCCGGAAATTGAGTGTGTGCTGTTGCAGTATCGCCATTTTGTTGCGGTGTTGGTGGGCCTTGCAATTGACTGCGCTCTTGCTGCAATTGCGCAATCATTGCGAGAAAAATTTTTGCTTGATCTTGCGTCATG
The DNA here is from genome assembly GCA_964201195.1 of Gammaproteobacteria bacterium. GTDB lineage: Bacteria > Pseudomonadota > Gammaproteobacteria > Pseudomonadales > JAHFSE01 > JAHFSE01. The sequence continues at coordinate 487 of CAXNEI010000141.1, read as the reverse complement.
CTTGCGCCATTCAAAGTTTGCATGAGAACATCAAGTCGCTGAGCTGTTTTTAATAACTGCTTAAATTCAGGTGTGGTTAATAGTTGCTGCATATCGCGGCGCACTAAATAACGCACTAAAAATACGGTGAGAAAAACAGTGCCGACACCTAAACCCACCATGCCCCACGCATTATCTTTTGCCATGTTTGCGTAATCGTTGGCTGTAACGCCTAGCGCACTACGCGCTGCTTCGGCATTTTCATAACCTAATTTGTGCGCGAAAACATCTAAAACATTACTTACTATATTTCCAGCTGCAGCGGAGAGTGCAGGCGTCACTGCTTGCTGGAGTTCACTCTATAGTGGACCCCATAGTCCAGACAATTTTTAGCTGAATTTAAGAGGGCATCTTTTCCCGCAGCGGATTGGCGCTGCCCCAGTTTGTGGTGGCTTAGGCTTGTTTAGCTTCAGCCCGCCACGATCTTCTTTGCAGCAGATTGGGGCCC
>CAXNEI010000140.1:0-4493 GCA_964201195.1 Gammaproteobacteria bacterium | reverse complement strand
CCCATACCAAAATTTTTCATGCAGAAAAAGAACAACCCACTTATATTTTGGCGGATCAATCGAGCTCTTTATTTTTTGGTAGCCAACAACAACTGAAATCAGTTGCTGCTGCACGAGCTGCAGCTTTTTTTGCTTGGCAAAGTTTTCATTGCGGTGATCGAATCGGCGGAATTATTTTAGGCGACAAAGAAATTCATACCCTAAAACCAAAATCAGGCAGACCTGGCTTACAAAGCTTTTTGCATACCCTAGTAGATTACAATCAAGCCCTTTATCACAGCATGCAACAAGTAGCTGCAATTCAGCAGCATGAAAGTCTTTTTGAACAGGGATTATCACTATTAACTCATTTAGCAAAACGCGGTGCTCGCGTTATTATCATCGCTGATTTTTACCACTGCACTGCAAACTGCGAAACATTCATTAGACAATTGAGTCGTCACAATCAACTCACTGGCATCCAGGTATATGACGTGTTAGAAAAAGAATTACCCAAGCGCGGTCATTATACCTTGAGTGATGGCGCTGATCGCTTCAGCATAGATACGGCACCAATACAATTACGCAATAATTTTCGCAAGCAATTTGCTCATCGACAAGAAACAGTGCAAATGCAATTTCAACAATGCGGCGCGCAGTGGCTGAGTTTAGGTACGCATGAAGAATTACCACTAGGGGGATTTTATGGCTAACGCTGATCCCTTAGCGCAATTACGCGATATTCATATTCCAACCTCCATCGATTGGGGCTGGTATGGATTCATCGCATTAATTATTGTCAGCGTTTTGCTTATCATTAGCTGGCTCATTATTTATTATCGACGAAAAACCCTCTTTCGCCGCGAAGCATTACAAGAGTTGGCAGCAATTGAACACTTTCAGCAACAAACAAATACCCAACAATTGCTCAGTAGCTGCAATCAATTATTGCGTCGGGTTTGCTTAACCCTTTATCCAACTGAACAAGTCGCTTCGCTCACTGGCCAAGCCTGGTTAGAATTTCTAGATCAACACAGCAAGAAAAAACAAAAAAACTTTAGCCAAGGCGTGGGAAAAATATTAGCTGATGGACTGTATCAAGAACATATTGCAGCATTCGATGATCAAGCCTTGATAAAACAAATACGCCTTTGGATTCAGGAGAAATAACTATGCTGAGTTTTTCTGCCTGGCCCGCATTATTTGCCTTACCCTTACCTTGGTTAGTTCGCTATTTAATGAGACCTGCGATACCAAGACCAGCAGCAGCGCTACGGGTACCTTTCTATCAACAAGCCCAACAACTCACCCACACGCCACGCAAAGGCGCCCACTCCTCCCGCTTGTTAGCTATGGCTTATGTCATTTGGTTTTTATTAATTACTGCTGCTATGGGCCCTGTTTGGCTAGACGAACCGATTCGCACTCAGCAAACAGGTCGTGATCTTTTAATAGCAGTGGATATTTCCGGCAGCATGGATACCCAAGATCTCACTTTAAATAATGAACCTGCGAGTCGTTTATCCGTAGTGAAATCCGTACTCAGCGATTTTATTCAACGCCGTACCGCGGATCGTATTGGCTTAATTTTATTTGGTTCCCAAGCTTATCTGCAAGCACCGCTCACCTTTGATCGAACCACTGTCAGTCAACTATTAAATGAAGCAGAAATTGGCCTTGCCGGACCACAAACGGCAATTGGCGATGCCATTGGTCTCGCATTAAAAAAATTAAAAGATCGACCTACCGCCAGTCGCACCTTAATTATTTTAACCGATGGCAGTAATACAGCTGGCGAAGTTTCGCCTGAACAGGCAGCACAACTCGCAGCTCAACAAAAATTAAAAATTTATACCATTGGTGTTGGTGCCCGCGAAGTTATCATTCCAGGATTTTTTGGCTTTGGTGATCAGCGAGTCAATCCAGCTTCTGACTTAGATGAAAAATCTTTAACCGCCATTGCGGAAAAAACCGGTGGCCGTTATTTTCGAGCAGACAATGCTGAAAGTTTAACAAAGATTTATCAACAATTGGACCAGCTAGAACCTTCTAAATCAAAATCTCTGTTTTACCGGCCGCAAAAGGATTTATTCTACTGGCCCTTGGGCGTAGCTTTTATCTTGAGTTTATTGCTTGGATTTTTTATCTGGCTTCCCCCTTTGAAAAAGGGGTTGTTGTATAATTAATAGGGAATCTCGTAAGGAGTCCGTTCGGGCTGAGCTTGTCGAAGCCCTTTCTCACTAGGTCGGCCCTTCGACAAGCTCAGGGCGAACGGATTATTTTTAATCGTCTCCTTTAATTGACGTGGACATACGAAAGCATGCTTTCCAATTTATTTTCTTCACTCACACAATTTCACTTCCTCAGACCTTTATGGCTCTTAGCTTTATTGCCGAGTTTTTTACTCATCTATCGGCTGCAAACCATTCGTTCGCTGCGTACCGATTGGGAAAAAGTGATTGCACCCCATCTGCTCAAAGTTTTATTAATCGCCGCCAATCATAAACACAGCAAGACCATTGCCTCTTTATTACTGATGGGTTGGTTGCTGGCAATTTTTGCGCTGGCTGGCCCTACCTATAAACAACTACCAGTACCTGCAGGAAAAAAATCCGATGCATTAATTATTTTATTAGATCTCTCGCCTTCCATGCAGGCGCAAGATGTCACGACTTCCCGTTTAATGCGTGCTAAATATAAATTGCGCGATATTTTACAACAGCGCAAAGGCGGATTAACCGCCTTGATTGCCTATGCTGGCGATGCTCACGTAGTAACACCCCTCACCGACGATATAGAAAACATTGTCGCTCTATTGCCTGCACTAGCACCAGACACTATGCCAGTGCCTGGCAGCGAACCTATTCCTGCTTTTCAATTAGCAGAACACTTGCTCACTCAAGCAGGCTACAGCAAAGGTCAAATACTATTAATTACCGATGGTATTGCCCCACCACAATTACCCAGCATAGAAAATTATTTTTCCCACAGAAAAAATGCCGCTGAAATAACATTTTCTATTTTAGGTGTTGGCACGCCAACAGGTGCGCCGATTCCACTGGCCAATGGTAGTTTTTTAAAAGCCGATAATGGCGAAATTATTATTCCTCATTTTGACTCAAAACCTTTACGTAGCCTTGCGCAAAAGCATCAAGGAAATTATACGGATTTAAAAGCAGACGATAGCGATATTCAATTATTGTTCTCTCAATTTACCCTACCGGATCAATCCACCCTATCCGATCAATCTACGCAGAAACTGCATTCTTCTTTGCAACAATGGCAAGAATTAGGCCTCTATTTAATTTGGATTTTATTACCTATTGCAGCACTGGCTTTTCGCCGCGGCTGGTTATCCCCATTAATGGTCTTATTATTTATTACTGCTCTATCACCGCATTTAGCTTATGCTGATATAGCTCAAGGCGTAACTTATTATCGAAATAAACAGTATCAACAAGCAGCAAATGAATTTAGCCAACAAAAAAATGCGGATGGTTGGTATAACAAAGCCAATGCCCTCGCTCAGTTGAAAAATTATCCTGCAGCCATTCAAGCCTACGATCAAGCGCTACAATTAAATCCTAAAATGGAAGACGCACAATTTAATAAGCAATTGATTGAGCGTTTATTGAAACAACAGCAAGAACAGCAGCAAAAACAACAACAGTCTTCTCAAACGCAAAAATCAGCGCAGGAAAAATCCTCGGATCAAACAAAAAAATCGCAGTCGAAAAAAATCCCCCCTAGCCCCCCTTTGTCAAAGGGGGGAACTAAGCAGCAACAACATTTGGCAAAACAACAGGCCAAACAAAAGCAGGATGCAGAACTACAGCAATGGCTACAGAAAGTACCTGATGATCCAAGCGGTTTATTACGCAGAAAATTTCAGTTGCAATGGGAAAAATCTTCACAGCAACAGGTGCCGAAGAAAATATACTGGTAGTGAAGTCAGCAAGTGATTCTTAAGCGACCTTAAATACAAGGATGTATTTTTGTAGGCCATGGATGGCCGTATTGTCGAAAAAGAGTCACTTACTGACTTCAAAAAATATGTTGAACTATATCGAGCAGAGGAAAGAGAAATATGAATAGCGCAAAGAAACTCAATCACCGATTAAAATTAATTAATTATTTTATTGCCTTGAGTTTTAGCCTCTTATCTTTTTCAGTACAAGCAAAACTTACTGCCACTGTGGATAGAACGCAAATCAGTGAAAATGACACCCTTAATTATTCGCTGACACTAGATCAACAACCTTCAGGCAATGAACCGGACTTTTCAGCGCTCAATAAAGATTTTTCCATTCTTTCTAAAAGCCAATCGAGCAGCCTAAAAATTATTAATGGCCGCAGCAGCGCTTACACTTCCTGGCGATTAGAATTATCTCCACTGCGCATGGGTGCACTCACCATTCCCGCCATTGCTTTTCAAGGTCAAATTAGTCAGCCTATTACTATTCAAATCAACTCAGCAATTCAAGTCAGCTCAGCAAATCAAACCACAGCAAATC
>CAXNEI010000139.1:0-4521 GCA_964201195.1 Gammaproteobacteria bacterium | reverse complement strand
AGTGTTCTTTTTTACACCCGTTAATCGGCGAAATTGCTCTGCCCCTAGTTTATTGACTTGTGTGTATTTCATTCTGAACCTCCTTGTTTTGAGGTGCTTTTTTAGCATGCTTTAGCATAAATTCCTAGTTTCGAAAGAGGTCTATTGATGGTGTAGGCGCCGACCAAGCCTGGGAGGGCCTTCCTGCTTTTCGTGCTTGGGGTGAGAGTAAGCTCAAAGAGTTGGCTAGAGTGCTAGGAATTGCTGAGGGGGAACTACAGAAAGCATTAGTGGAGCCCCTTAAGTATGTTTGGATTTTGCAGCGAATGTATCATGCCTGTGTGGTTAAGTCAGATATCATTTATCGCGCACATGGCAATGCCGTAGATTGTTCCTATATGAACAGCAAACAGGCCGAAACTATATTTGAGGACAGTGATCTTACCGAGGACGGGATTGAGCTTGAGTTGAAGAAGAACTATGCGGTGACCTTCACTGTTTTCCCTGGTTTCTATCTCGACAACTCTGTCGTTGCTAAATGCCAAGTTGCTATCCATTTGAAGGACGAGGCTGGTCAGTCCACAGCTTAGATTTCTGGAAATAATCCCGGCAACCAGCGCGCTGCTAACTTGGCAGAAAAAACTAAGCCTAGCGGTGCGCGAGAAGATTCAGAAGCTAAGATATTTTTTTCCATCAATGCTGAAATTGTTCGTCGTGCATGACGTTCGCTCATATCAAGTAGGCCAGGAATTTCACCGCGTGCTAGCTCTCCGCGATATAAAATCGCCTCAAGAATTTTGCTGGCTGTAGCAGGTAATTGTCCCGCGCGAATTTCTTCTTCAGTCCATAATAAAATGCGACTACGCAATCGTTCAGGTTGCATCAGCGCTTCCATAAATTTTACTTGATCTAAGCAGGACTCTAAAAAAAACTGAGTAAAAGCAACTAAGGCTTCTTCGCTTAAATTTCCGCGACCATCTAAATCATTCCGCCGCGTTAAATCGCAAGCAGCTAAATGCGATTTATAATTGCTGGCATTGCGTGCTAAGCCGCGAGTAATAGACCAAAGCCCGCCAGTATCTAGGGCGGTAGAAAGCATGGCATGTGACATCAATCGCGCTACGCGACCATTGCCATCAAGAAAAGGGTGAATCCAAGCCAGTCGGTGGTGAGCGGCTGCAGCTGAAATAATTGATTCGGTTTTGCTTAAGTTGCCGTAGACTTGTTCAAATCGCTGTAAAAATCTGGGCAATGCGCCGGCGCTAATAGGAAGATGTCGGCCAACAATGACGTCGCGCTGACGTAGCTGACCAGGAATCACAAAGCTTGATTCGCCGGTTTGTGGATCAGTTGTCTGCAGTAATGTGCCGGGTAATTGTTTGCAGAAGCGCCGATGGATTTCACATAGGCTGGTTAATTGCGTTTCTTTGCCTTTGATTTGGCCTTGGTCAATCCAGCTTTGCACTTCAATATGCGCTTTGGCTTCTCGCTGCAGGTCGCGTTTTTTAACGTCGCTGCTGTAGTCATTATTTAATGCGCGCTCAATATCTACAGGGTGGGTGTTATGTCCCTCGATTAAATTGCTGTAATGGCAGTTAGTTATGCGAATCAGTGATGCCAGCGCGTTAACTATGCTCGGTGGCAAGCTACGTTGAAAGCCCGCCGAACGAGTGGCCAGCTCCAGCGCTAAATCAGTCAGTGCTTCGCGCTGAGGAGAATCTGCAGCAATTTTCATTGGCTCTATCAAAGAAATTAGTTCTCCTCGATCAGGGGAGGCGAGACTTTTTAGAGACATTATGGCCGGTTGTCTGACCCGTTTTTTAGTTTGCATAATTCAACTATATCAGACGATTAGAGTTTTTATTTTTAATCTAAGGCCTAAATTGTGTCCGATTATGTGGCCGGATTTTTTTAGTCTCTCTGGGGATTGGGGGAGTCGTCAAGAATGCGCCGTTCGGGCTGAGCTTGTCGAAGCCAAGTCCTCGTGGTTTACCCTTCGACAAGCTCAGGGTGAACGGGGTACCTAACCCGGCGCACTTTATATATGCAGCAACATTAATTTTGCTCGCAAGCCGAGATTTAAAATTTCCTGCGATTTGTTATTGAACACTGATTTCATTATCAATATACTACGCCGCGCCTTCAGGTAGCTGAATGGAAATTTATCCAAAAGAACAAGTTTCCGCAGGCTAGATTTTTTGTTTTAGGCGAGGATTTTCTGTGACGAGTAGATTCACTGCACGTCCGGTGTGGCAGGCGCTAGTCGTTTTGTCCTTTCAGTTGTTGGTATTGGTCGTTTTAGTGGCGATTGTTTTTTTTGCCAGCAAAAAATTAGTTGTTTCCGTAGCATTGGGCGGTTTCATTGCCTGGTTAGCCAACGCTTTCTTTGCTATGCGGTTGTTTTCAGTTTTTGGTGCTCAGCAGGCAAAAGCTATTGTAAGAGGCTTTTATCTGGGCGAAGTGGGTAAGTGGTTAGTGGTGATGGTGGGTTTTTGGCTTGCCTTAAATCGTGTGCCATCCTTGCAGCCGTTGCCGTTTTTATTGGCGTTTGTTTTAGTGCAAATGGCTCACGGTGTTGCACCGCTTGTAATGTATTGGTTGCAGAGAAAATAGAATTTAGTATGAGAGCATTTTTTAATGTCTAGCGAACAATTAACAGTTCCAGAATATATCGGCCACCATTTGCAGAATTTGGTGTGGGGTCGTTTTCCTGATGGTCATTGGGGCTTGGCGAAAACGCATGAAGCCGCTGGCCAAATGGGCTTTTTATCCATTAATGTGGACTCGATGTTTTGGGCGGTTGCCTTAGGTATTTTATTTTGCGGTTTATTCCATTTCGTCGCTAAGCGCGTTACTGCGGGTGTGCCTGGCGGTTTGCAAAATGCCGTAGAAATGTTTTTTGAGTTTATCGATAAGAGTGTGAAAGACGGTTTTCACGGCAAAAATGCAGTGATTGCGCCTCTCGCCTTAACTATTTTTAGTTGGGTTTTGTTGATGAATGCAATGGATTTAGTGCCGGTTGATTTTATCCCCTATATTGCGCATTGGTTGGGTATTCCCTTTATGAAAGTGGTGCCTACTACAGATTTAAATGTCACCTTGGGTTTAGCTCTGTCTGTTTTTATTCTCATGATTGTGTTCAGTGTGAAGGCAAAAGGATTGGGCGGCTTTGTGGGCGAGCTCACCTTGCAACCTTTTGGTAAATGGTTAATTCCTTTTAACTTACTTTTAGAGGGTGTAGGTTTAATCGCTAAGCCGATTTCCCTTTCTTTGCGACTCTATGGAAACTTATTTGCAGGCGAATTAATTTTTATCATGATCGCCATGCTGCCTTATCACACGCAGTGGGCTTTAAGCGTGCCCTGGGCGATTTTCCATATTCTAGTGATCGTGTTGCAAGCATTCATTTTTATGATGTTAACCATCGTATATATGAATGCAGCGCATGAAACCCATCATTAGAATTGAGTTTCGGCGGTTATTTTTTTTACATCACGAGGAGAGAAAAATGGAAGCAATCTTAAGCTTTAGCGTTATTGCTGTAGCAATTTTAATTGGTCTTGGTGCATTAGGTACTGCGATTGGTTTTGCTTTGTTGGGTGGTAAATTTTTAGAAGGCGCAGCACGTCAACCAGAAATGGTTTCTATGCTACAAGGCCGTATGTTTTTAATTGCTGGTCTGTTGGATGCGGTTCCTATGATAGGCGTGGGCGTTGCGTTCATGATTATGTATGCGAATCCGTTCATTGGTTTATTGGCGCAGTAATTATTCTTAACTTCTCGTCCCGCTTTAAAAAAGAGGCGGAACTTGAAGACGGATGGATTTTCTAAAAGATTGTTTTGAGGTGTCCTCGTGAATATTAATCTCACACTTTTCGGCCAGATGATTTCTTTTGCCCTCTTCGTAGGGTTCTGTTTGAAATTTGTTTGGCCACCGATGATTAATGCCATGGAGCAACGCCAACATAAATTGGCGGCGGGTTTGAAAGATGCTGAAAAAGCACAAGTCGAACTGCAACGTGCGCAAGAAAAATCCGGCGATATTATTAAAGAAGCTAAGCAACAAGCAGCGGCTTTAATTGAGCAAGCCAATAAACGAGCCAGTCAATTAATTGATGAAGCAAAAGGTCAGGCAGTGGTAGAAGGCGATCGAATTAAATCTACTGCCCGTTCTGAACTTGCGCAGGAAGCTAACCAAGCAAAAGAAACGTTGCGTGGTCAAGTAGCTGCTTTAGTTGTTGCTGGTGCAGAAAAAATTCTTGAGCAAAGTGTTGATGCGAAAGCGCATGAAAAATTACTCATGCAGTTAGCTGCGCAGCTCTAAGTTAGTTAATTTAGGTAGAAGTGACCCATGGCAGAAATTTCTTCAATCGCTCGACCTTATGCCAAAGCGGCTTTTGAATATGCCGTGGCGCATAATCAATTAAATGAGTGGTTAGTGACGTTGAGTAATTTAGCAGAAGCGGTAAAAAATTCTGCCCTCGCTAATTATTTAAATGCACCCGGCATGAGCGATGATGAACAAGTTTCTGCTTTGGAAAA
>CAXNEI010000138.1:0-4529 GCA_964201195.1 Gammaproteobacteria bacterium | reverse complement strand
TGTTCGATGAGATTTAATGTTTCTAATAAGCTGGCAGCGCCTAATTCAGCCAATTGAGAAAATAATTGTTCAGAGGTAATGACTGGATCGATGGCCAGTATTTTTTGCAAAAGAATTGGGCCGGTATCCATGCCGCGATCCATTTGCATAATGCTCACGCCGGTTTCTGCATCACCTGCTTCGATAGCGCGTTGAATCGGTGCTGCGCCGCGCCAGCGCGGTAACAAAGAGGCATGTACATTGATGCAGCCCAGCGGAAAAGCATCGAGTACGTTCTGCGGTAGCAGTAATCCATAGGCCACCACTACCGCAATATCCGCTTGCCAATGTTTCAATTCATCTAGCACATCAAGGGTTTTTAATTGTTCTGGCTGGCATACAGGCAATTGATTGGCTAAGGCCAACTGTTTGACTGCGCTGGCCTGGAGTTTTTGTCCCCGCCCTGCTTTTCTATCCGGCTGAGTGTATACGGCTTGAACGATATGCTGGCTTTTTAGGATTGATTCTAGGCAGGTGGCAGCAAAGTCTGGTGTGCCAGCGAAGAGGATTTTCATGGGCATAATAAAAAGCGACCTAAAGTATTTTTGCGGAAGAAGTTTTTTGCTGCTTTCTTAATTTCTTTGCAATCATTTCGCGCTTAAGGCCGGATAAATAATCCACAAACAGCTTGCCATTTAGGTGGTCTACTTCATGTTGAATGCATACTGATAGCAATTCGTCGCATTCTATTTCAAAAGCCTCGCCCACTTCATTCAATGCATTGACCCGAATGCGGCCAAGGCGCTTAATGGTTTCTTGAAAGCCGGGTACTGATAAACAACCTTCTTCATAGGATTGCTCGCCTTCTATCAGCGTAATTTCCGGATTGATAAACACCATGGGTTGATTTTTTTCTTCGGAAACATCAAGTACCAGTATGCGTTGGTGGACATTCACTTGCGTTGCAGCTAAACCAACACCAGGCGCCGCGTACATAGTTTCTAGCATATCAGCAGCCAATTGCTGAATAGCTTGATCTACCCGTTCAATGGGCTTGGCTTTTTTACGTAGCCTGGGATCAGGGAATTCAAGGATTTCTAGGATAGCCACGGCGCAACAACCTCGTTTGGTTCATGGGGTTTATTTTGACTAAAGATTCATGAAACTAAGTCTATAGTTAAAAGACGTTTACGTCTTCCGGATCTCATTAATAAGGATGGTTAAGGGCAATGAAATCACGCGTCATTTTATCACTAGGATTCACTCTTTTGTGCGCTATCGGCCCGGCTATTGCTGCTGATGCAGTGGATTCTGCCTTTGAAAATCAGGTTAATTTATCCCATCGCGATGGCATTAGGCTCAGTCCTAAGGTGCGTACCGAGCCATTGGAAACAGCCATTCCTGAAATTCCTCTCGATACTATCCAAAGTTTTTTAGTCAATCATCGGGTGGTTGCCAGTAATGAATTGGATAATGCCAGTTATATCGTTGCCGGACAGAATGGCCATATTGTGATGGGCAAAGGCGATCGATTGTATGCTCGTGGTCATTTTGATGTGCCAGAAGGCACAACCTTTGGTATTTACCAAAAGGGTGAATTGTATAAAGACCCAAATACGGGCGAAGTGCTTGGGTTACAAATTATTGAATTGGGATTAGCGAGGATAGAGCAAATCGATGGAGAGATAGCAACCATGCAGCTCTTATCGAGTAATCGCGATATTAACGTGGGCGATCATCTGTTGCCGACGCTAGAACAAAAATTAGATGCAGTCTTTTTACCAAAACCGCCTGCTGCACCAGTGGAAGGGAAAATTATTCAAGTAGTGGGTGGTGTGCGCAATATTGGTCAATACACTTCCGTGGTGATTAATCGTGGCAAGAGGGAAGGCTTAGCTTCTGGCAATGTGTTGGCTGTCTACGGCCAAGGTGAGCAAATACGGGATGGAGATAGTAAAAAATTAATTCAATTACCACCAAACCGTTCTGGCATGCTGATGGTTTATCGGGTATTTGATACAGTGAGTTTTGGTTTAGTATTAAATGCCTCAAAAACATTGGCGTTACATGATTTAGTTAAAAATCCATGAAAACAGCGGAGCAGAATCAGGAATTAATTATTCTCGGTGGCACCAGTGATCTGGCGCGAACCAAATTATTTCCTGCGCTGTTTGCGCTTTATCAGCATCATCACTTACCCAAAGGCGTCACCATTAAAGCGGTTGTTAGGCAATCACTGACGCTGGAAGCTTTTGCTGCTTTGCTCAAACCTCATTGCATTGTTACTGGCCATGAGCGTGAATTTTCTGATTTTACCCAGTTGATTCATTTGGTTTGTGTCAATTTCGATGAGCCCCATCAATTTAATCATCTGAAAAATGCATTGAATTTTCAGGCGCAGCATGTTTTTTACTATGCCGTAGCGCCAGAACTCTATATTCATCTGACAGATTGCTTGCATCAATTGCAATTAATACAAGCCAATACTCGAGTGGTGATTGAAAAACCCTTAGGTCGTGATTTGGCTTCAGCAGAGACTATTAATCGTCAATTAGCTGCTTGTTTTTCCGAGACGCAGATTTATCGTATCGATCATTATTTAGGAAAAGAAGCGGTACAAAATTTATTGGCTTTGCGGTTTGGCAATTCTGTTTTTGAGCCGTTATGGTGCGCAGATCGAATTGAGTCTATTCAAATTACTGTGGCGGAAGAGAGTGGGGTGAGTGATCGCGCAGAATATTATGATCAATCCGGCGCGCTACGTGATATGGTGCAAAATCATTTATTGCAATTGTTGTGTATGGTGACTATGGAGCCGCCTTCGCGATTAAAGCCTTCTGCGGTGCGAGCAGAGAAATTAAAAATTCTGGAATCCTTAAAAACCATTTATCCCAATGAAGTTATTCATCAAACGGCGCGTGGGCAATATGGGGTGGATCCAGAAAATCCAAAAATTATTGCTTATGCGAAAGAGCAGGGCGTAGCGGAATATTCGACGACTGAAACCTTTGCTGCGTTAAGAGTGGAAATAGATAATTGGCGTTGGGCTGGGATGCCGATTTATTTAAGAACGGGAAAGCGACTTAAATCGCGCCATTCAGAAGTGTTAATTCAATTTCGTGATGTACCGATGCATCTATTTAAACGTTCTGGCGGTCATTCGCACATGAATCGTTTGGTGATTAGTCTGCAACCGCAAGAAGCTATTCAATTTTTTGTTAATGCAAAAACGCCAGGTAAAGGCTTGGGTTTGCATCCTATCGCATTAAATATGGATTTTTGCGAATATGCTCAAGCCCATAGTTGGAGCGCCTATGAACGTTTGTTGTTAGATGTGCTGGAGGGCGATCTCACTTTATTTTTAAAAGCGCAAGAAGTGGAAGCCGCCTGGCGTTGGATTGATCCCATTATTGAAGGGTGGGAGAATCATATGCCGAAACCAGAGCATTATTTTTCGGGGAGTTGGGGGCCAGCTTCTGCTGATCAGTTAATCGCACGAGATGGTTTTATCTGGAATAATCCAGCAGGTTAATTTATGTCTTCTCTTCATCCTCGTTTGCTTGAAATCACCGAAAAAATTATCCAGCGCAGCGCTGTTTCAAGAAAAAATTATTTGGATTTTATTCATCGTCAACAAGCGGCTGCTTCCTTAAAGCATTTATCTTGCGCTAATTTAGCTCATGCGATGGTTACATTGCCGAATGAACAACAAAAGCAATGGATGGAAACCTATGCACCGTCTGCAACTGAATTAACTAAACCGGTGAATGTAGGTATTGTCACTGCCTACAATGATATGTTGTCGGCGCATAAACCGTATGAGCATTATCCGGAAATGATTCGCCAGAAATTATCCTTGTTAAATGCTTCTGCGCAAGTGGCGGGCGGTGTGCCCGCTATGTGCGATGGCATTACCCAGGGCCAGCCAGGCATGGAGTTGTCTTTATTCAGCCGTGATGTGATTGCCCAAGCTACTGGTGTTGCTTTATCTCATAGTGTGTTTAACGGCGTTATTTGTTTGGGGATTTGCGACAAAATTGTGCCGGGTTTATTAATTGGCGCTCTACGTTTTGGTCATTTACCCGTATTGTTTTTACCTTCTGGGCCCATGCCTTCTGGTTTAAGCCACAGCAAAAAAGCGGAGCTACGAAAACAAGAAGTGCAAGGTAAGGTCACCACACAGCAGTTGTTAGTTGCAGAGCATCAGTGTTATCACACGCAAGGCACTTGCACTTTTTATGGTACCGCGAATACCAACCAATTAATGCTGGAATTTATGGGGCTGCATTTGCCTGGTGCTTCTTTTGTGAATCCGGAATCCCCTTTGCGTGAGGCGCTAACAAACGATGTGTTAGGGCGCTTAATATCAAGTATTCGACAGTCACCGAAAATTTTAGGTGAATGGGTCAATGAAAAATCTTTAGTCAATGCGATGGTGGGTATTTTAGCTACGGGCGGTTCCACCAATCACACTATTCATTTGTTGGCGATTGCGAAAGCCGCAGGCATTCAATTAATGTGGGATGATTTTCAAGCCTTGTCAGAAATTA
>CAXNEI010000137.1:0-4568 GCA_964201195.1 Gammaproteobacteria bacterium | reverse complement strand
TATTGCATGTGCTTTTGCGGCATTGGCTTATGCGGAGTTAGCCTCAGCAGTGGGTGGTTGTGGACGCGCTTATGGCTATAGCTATGTAGCCTTTGGTGAATTCTTTGCTTGGATGATTGGTTGGGATTTATTATTGGAATATGCCCTTTCGGTAGCAGCGGTGGCCAATGGTTGGTCGGGTTATTTTAATAACGCGCTCACTGCCATGGGTATGGGTTTGCCCGAAGCATTAACTAAAGCACCGGCTGTAGGCGGTATTATTAATTTACCGGCTGCCAGTATTATTTTAATTTTAATGGGCTTGTTAATTGTTGGTGTGAAGCAAAGCGCGCAACTCAATATGGGTATGGTGTTTGTTAAGCTATTAGCCATTATTATTTTTATTGGTGTGGCGGTATTTAATGTGCATCCGGAAAATTGGCATCCTTTTATGCCTTACGGTTGGTTTTCTACTTTGCCTGATGGTAAAACCGTGGGCGTCCTCGCAGGGGCTTCGTTAGTTTTCTTTGCTTATGTGGGTTTTGATGCGGTGTCTACGGCGGTGGAAGAAGCGAAAAATCCGCAGCGTGATGTGCCTATTGGTATTATTGCTTCCTTGGTTTTCTGCACATTAATTTATATTATTGTTTCTGGCTTGCTCACCGGTATTGTGAATTATAGTCAACTAGGTGTTTCTTCTCCGGTAGCGCATGCGCTGCAATTAATTGGTGTAAATTGGGCTTCTGCTTTAGTATCTACCGGTGTTATTGCGGGTTTAACCACAGTGATGTTGGTGTTGTATTACGGCTTAACCCGAATTATTTTTGCTATGTCTCGTGATGGTTTGCTGTCTTCTTTTTTTGCTCAGGTGAATCCTAAAACCCAAACACCAGTTCGCGTGATTGTGATTTGTGGAATTATTATGGCGGTAATCGCTGGGTTTTTCCCGCTGGGTGAATTAGCTGAGTTAGTCAATATTGGCACCTTAGCGGCTTTTGTAATGGTGTGCTTTGGTGTGATTGTATTACGCATTCGTCAACCTAACTTACCGCGACCTTTCAAAAATCCATTCAGTCCATTATTTCCTGTGTTAGGTATGTTGTCTTGCGGTGCGCTGATGGCCTTCTTGCCAGCGACTACTTGGCTACGTTTTATTGTTTGGTTGGCGATAGGATTGGTCGTGTATTTTTCTTATTCCATACGGCATAGCAAATTAGCTAAATGATACGATGGAAAAGGCGTCTTATTATTTACTTTGGATAATGATTGAGAGTCTTTATAAGTCATTTGATGCTGGATATAAGAGCGCATTAATCGTGTGTGTAAGCTGCGTTATATTTTTTGCCACTTGGATTTTATAACGGACGACTGCGTTGCGATCCACTGGCCAGAAAGTTTTTTCAGCAAAAGTGCGACCAAAAATATCGATGAACATGGAGCGAAATTTTCCTGTCGGCATGGCAGGCTCACCATAATACTTATCTTGATAAGCTACTTGCTCAGCACTGGTTAGTGCGCAGAGTAGTGGATGTAGGCGATCGGAAAATACTTTTTTATACTGTTGAATTTGTTGGATGGTGCGATCGAGAGGGAGATTTTTTAACGCTTCATCACCGATATTTAATTGATTGTCGTTATGTCCGACAGCCATAGGGAATGCGTGAATTAACCAATCACC
The DNA here is from genome assembly GCA_964201195.1 of Gammaproteobacteria bacterium. GTDB lineage: Bacteria > Pseudomonadota > Gammaproteobacteria > Pseudomonadales > JAHFSE01 > JAHFSE01. Next base: position 2,911 of record CAXNEI010000137.1, on the reverse strand, counting down.
GAGATGACTGATATTTTTACGATCGCGGCCATAAAGTAAAATATCTTCTTCATATCGAGCAAACCAATGATCCAATCGATCAATCACTGCATGTAATCGTGCAGGTATAAATCCATGACGATATTGAGTGCCAAAAATACCCACGCGTTTAGGGATTCGATCGAGGAGTTGCAGTAATTCTTTTGTGAGTGGTTGATCAAATAAGCTATTGCCTATGCCCAAAATGATCAGATCAAATTCTGTTGTCGGAGGATTCCACGGATTACAATGGGTGTAAGTTACCTCTGTCTCAGCAGGTAAAACGGAATTGAGTAAATGGAATCCTAAACGATCACCAAAATTACCATAATTGTTATAGGATAAAACCAGAACGCGTTTTTTTTCTCGGATGGTAATAGCTTGTGGTTCTAGCAGAAATAAGGCTTGAATAGCATCCACTTTTTCCAGCCGTTTAATCTGCCAGCCTACTTGAGTGATCAAATTGGTTAATTGCACTAGTGAGAAATCGTTGACCCAGCCTAAGGCGCGACGATCTAATTGTTGGCTCCAATCGGTAGCGCAATAACTCACAATAACGGGTTTGCCATAGTGCAGTAATTGAGTGAATAATGAAATGGGATCGAACAGATATTCAATCACACCCAATAATGTAATGCGTTCAGCTTGCGCAGCATAAGAAGGAACTTTGCTATGATTGAGGTCGCAGACAATTGTGCGTTCGTCGCGAGCCACTACATCGCATGGTTGATAGCTACAGCCAGCAGGTAAGTATTTTTCTAATGCCATAGCGCCGCAACCTATGTCCAAAACGCGCGCACCGCAAGGTATCCATTGCGCAGCAAATTGTGCTCGACCATTCCACGCAGCTTCTAATTGTTTCTGGTCGGCCCAGCGAGTAATGTCGGTTTCACGATTTTCAATCGCTTGTTTACGGCGGCTGACTTCATCTTTCGGTGTGTTCATAGGATTGAGAAAAGGTAGTAAGAATTGAATAAAGAATAGATTAGAGGAGTAGGGAATGCACGGAAAACTTTAGATTAACCCAACGCAAAACTACTTCAGCAACTTGTTCTGGCGTGATAGCTAGCATACACAGGCAGGCATCATTATTTTCGCAGCTTTCGCATAGGGTCTTCTGACAAAGAAATTCTGCTCGTGCGCCAAGCGGTGCCCAACGTGTTGGATTAATCGGTGCAATGGGCGGAAATAATCCTAAGGTAGGTTTTCCCAATGCAGCAGAAATATGTAAGGGTCCCGTGCCGCTAGCAATGAGGCCGTCTGCTGTATTAATAAAACTCAACAATTCTGTTAATGATAATTTTCCGCACAGATTGCTGGTGTTAGCTGGATTAAATAATTCAGGTGTCTGTTTTTCTAGTTCAATGCCTTCTTTTTCACTACCAGTAATCCAACAATGAATATTTTTATATTGAGCTAATGCATTCACTAAGGCAACGTAATGTTGGATGGGCCATTCACGACCATTGCCATGAGATTTCGGATGGAGAATTAAATTAAAATGCGTTTTTTCTAATAAGAAAGCGCCTAGATAAGGCGGCGCTTCTAAGTGATGAAGTTGAGCAATTTCTTTGAGAGTGGGTATCGCGCTAATGCCCAGTGGTGCCAATAATTGAAAGGAGAGTTGTGTTTCATGTAGTTGGGTATTGCTGCGTTTAAATCGCGTGCGATGAGTGCAATAAAACCAATGGGATAATTTATGCTGTGTACCGATGCGCATTTGGATGCCAGCTTTTTTTGCTGCTTTTATCCATTTTCTTTCTGATGTAGGAAAAAAAAGTATGCTGTCTGCGCCAGTGTGTGCCAGTGCAGAAACTGGGTCCGTGATTTGGTCAGCTTCAATAACATAATCTACAGAGCGACAGTGTTGAGCAATCGGCGCCACATAGCTGCGGCAGAGAAACCCAATTGTCATGTGTGGATATTTTCTCTTTAAATAACCTATGAGTGGTAAAGTAACTACCGCATCGCCAATATGATCTGTGCGGCAAATAATTAAATGAGAGGTCGGCACTGAATTATGCCTTTTCCGCAAGCAACATTAATTTTAAATATTTATGATAGGTGCTTTCTGCGGCAGAAATCGCCACCATTAAGCCTGCTCTGCCATCTAAAAAGCCACGTTTAAGCACATAATTTCTGATAAAAGCAGTAAAGGCACTGAGTAATGCTCTGCGTAAACTGCTGCGTTTGCCAGCGGCAAAAGCTTGTTGTGCGCCAAGCGAAGAATAGAGATCTAATTTACGCAAAAAATCACTGTCATCGCGATAACTATAATGCAGTAAAGGTGTTGTTAATTTTCCTATGTTTGCTTGGTTGATGAGTATTTTTTCATGGACTAAATCTTCGGAAAAAGCACCTAATCCGCGACGAAATAATCGAATAATAGTGTCTGGATACCAGCCGCTATGCCTAATAAAATGACCGCAGAAACTAGATAGTCTGGGGAGGGAAAAAGCAACATGTGGTGTTGCTGAATGGATGGCAGTGATAATTTCTTGTCGTAATTCTGCTGTTACTCGTTCATCGGCGTCTAATGATAAAACCCATTCTCCGCTGGCAGCATTGAGCGCACGATTTTTTTGTGGGCCAAAGCCTGGCCAATCGCTGGTTTCAATCACAATAGCGCCGGCGGCCTGTGCCAGTGCAACGGTATTGTCGGTACTGCCAGAATCCACCACAATAATTTCGTCGGCGAAATCCACGCTGGCTAAACAGTGTTGAATATTTTCTGCTTCATTTTTGCTGATAATAATGACGGAGAGTTTCATGGTTTGTATCCTCCAATCCTTCTATAAAGTGAAAGACTTCACTGCACTGGTGCTAGGAATCGTGCGAGATTAATGAGTAATCTTTTGCCCAGTGGCATGGTACTAAAAAATTCTAATGATAG
>CAXNEI010000136.1:0-4576 GCA_964201195.1 Gammaproteobacteria bacterium | reverse complement strand
GTCAATACTGTAGTGGGTTTATTTGAACCCTTAATGATGGTATTTATGGGCGTGGTGGTATTAATGATTGTGTTGGCGATTATGTTGCCGATTATTTCGATGAATCAGTTGGTGAATTAGGAGTTTTTATGAAACGAAATAAAAGTCATGGTTTTACGTTAATTGAAGTCATGGTGGTGATTGCTATTTTAGGTATTCTCGCCGCATTGGTTGTGCCGCAATTAGCGGGTAAGGATGATAAAGCCCGCGTCGAAGCGGTAAAAAGCGATTTAAAAGCTATTTCTAGTTCATTAGAAATGTATAAATTAGATCATCATAGTTATCCTACCACTGAGCAAGGTTTAGAAGCCTTGGCAAAAGCCAGCGATTCAGGCGAAACCTATTTACGTAAAGTACCGAAGGATCCGTGGAGCCACGAATATCTTTATATTGCTCCCGGTGCGTCCGGCCCCTATGACTTGTTATCTTATGGTTCAGATGGTGCTGAAGGTGGCGAAGGTTATGCCAAGGATATTAATTTAGCGGATCTTTAATTGAAGCATTTTAATAGAAAATTTAATGCAGCAGGGGGAGCATATGGTTTTACCCTCATTGAAATCCTGGTAGTCATTACCATTATTGCGGTAATGACTGCTGCTGTTGTATTTGGCTTGTCGTCGAAAAACCCTCGCCGAAATCTTGAAGAAGAAGCCCAGCGTTTTACCGCTAAAGTAGCATTAGCTTCAGAGGAGGCTGCATTTCAGGGCGAATTATTAGGTATTGTTTTTTATCGTCATGAATATCAGCTGATGCGCTGGGTGGAGCTTGATATTGGTACGCAACAAGATGCTACGGCAGCAGACAATACTCCGCAGGCATCAGGACATTGGGAAAAAGCCGGACAAAATACTTTTTATAAATCGGTGATTTTACCTAATGACATAGAGTTATCATTAACGGTAAATGACTTACCTATTTCGTTAGAGGAATCCGCTCAGGAGGATGCAGAGAAAAAAATAGAGCCTGTTGTATTATTATTGCCAAGCAGCGAGATGACACCTTTTACTTTAACTTTTTCAGCGCAAGATAATCCAGCCATTCAAGTATCGGTGCAGGGTAATGAATTAGGCGAGCTTTCTATGCCAGGGAGCGATGAAAAATTACCATGAAAACCATGAATGGATTCACTTTAATTGAGGTGTTAGTTGCTTTAACAGTGGTGGCAATTTTGGCTGTAGGACTGAGTGGTGCCGGGCAACAAGTGATTTCTCAACAAGAAAAATTAGAGCAAAAAACCATTGCGCATTGGATTGCAATGAATAAATGGACATCGTTGCAAGCAGAATTAAATTGGCCTGACTTAGGTGAGCGCACGGAACAGGTAGAAATGGCTAAACAGGATTGGACGGTAAATACTAAAGTAGAAGTTTCGCAGCAAGAACATTTTCGCTTAGTGCATATTAGTGTTGGGAAAAAATCCGGCGAGAAATTCTCTTCTGCCAGTGGCTTAACCGGATTACTTGGGGAGCCTTTAGGAACTCCATGAAACGTAATCTTGGTTTTACACTGGTTGAATTATTAGTAGCAATGGCGCTTTTTTCTATCATAGGTACCGTATTATTTGTTCAAATTCATACGGTCACTAAAGCTAAAGCGAAAGTGGAAGAGCATGCTGAGCAATTAGCGCATGTGCAAAAAGCATTGCAAATAATGAAGCAGGATGTAGAGCAAATAGTGCAACGCTCCTATAGAAATGAATCCGGTGATAGTCAGCCTGCATTAATAGGTAGCGCTGAACAGATAGAATTTATTCGAACGGGCTGGAGTATTCCGCCCGCAGCAGAAAAGCCTCGTAGTGAATTGCAGCGAATCAATTATCAGCTGCAAGGTGATCAGTTGATGCGATCTTATTGGCCTTATGTGGATGGCGGTGATAGCAATCAATCAAAGCAATTGACTCTATTAAAAGGTATTGAATCCTTTGCTATTCATTATTGGTATCGAGTATCCCGTCAAACGGAATTAAAATCTTCTGATAGTTGGCCGCCTGCTGAATTTCGTAATAATCCTACAGAGCAGCATTGGCCTGTAATGATTGAGTACGAATTAACGACGGATTATTTCGGCACTATGCGGCGTTTATTTCAGCTGACTCAAGCTGCAACTTGGAGTGCGTCTGATGCCAGCGGTAGTTAGTCTGCGACAGCAAACCGGTGTGGCGCTACTCAGCGTGTTATTAATATTTGCGTTAGTGAGTGTGTTGACCATTCACATGATTGATCAGCAATATTTGGATATTCGTCGAACCCAGCATCTGATGGCTCAGGATCAAGCTATTGTTTATGGTGTTTCTGCTGAAGCTTTAGCGATTAGAGCCTTGTATGAAGATTATAAAAAAGATAACCAAGGCAGTACACCGCTAGATAGTTTGCAGGATGATTGGCAGCAAGCCGTTTCTTTTCCGGTAGAGGGTGGCAATATTCAAGCAAAACTGACCGATCTGCAGAGCAAATTAAATCTCAATAATATTAAGCATGATTATGGTGGCTCGCGAGCAGCATTGAAACATTTAATTACTTTGTTAGATGTTCACGCTGATGCGGAGATGATTGTAGATTCGATGGTGCAATGGATGGACGAGGATGATATTCCGCAGGGTGTGGGGGCAGAAGAATCTTATTATTTAGGTTTGGATCCAGGGTATCGGACAGCTAACCAAGTTTTTGTGCAGGTGTCTGAATTGCGGTTAATTCGGGGAATGAATAATGATTTGTATCAAAAATTATTACCCTATGTGACTGTGCTGCCAGAAAAAACAGCAGTTAATTTAAATACAGCGGAGCCTCTGGTATTAGAAAGCTATACTGGCATGGGCGATGTGAAGGATTTGGTTGCGAAAAGGGAACAAGCCGCTTTCTCTTCTGTAGAAGCTGCATTGACCAATCGAGCAAAACCAGCGGATACTTCGGGTTTTTCAGTGATCAGCCATTATTTTTTATTGGCAGCAGATGTGCTATTAGATGATCGGCAGATTCATTCGCAAAGTATTATTTATCGACCTCAGCAAGTCACTGCAGAAGAAAGCATTCGAGTGATTCAGCGAGATAGAGGGCGGCGTTTTACGTCTGGCGCAACTTCGGGTTAGGGAGAATTATGCTATTTATTCGCTATGCGTCAGTTTCAGCACTCTATGCGCAAGATCCGTTAGTGACTTGGGCATGGCAAGACCAAGATAGGCTTCAGCTGGCGCCGCAGGCGAGCCTATTAAGCCAGTTGGCAGAACAATTACCTGCTGCGTTAAAAGCCGCTTTGCTGCATCGTGTCGCTATTATTTTGCCTAGCGAAGCGGTGAGTTTGTATTTATTAGACTTGCCGCAGGTGCAGAAGAAACATTGGCTCAAAGCAGTTCCTTATGCGTTAGAAGAAAAATTAGCTGAAGATGTGGAGCAACTCCATTTTTCACTGGGTGCTATTGAGCGTGATAAAACGGTAAAGGTATCGGTTATCTCAAAGCATTTACTACAGCATTGTTTAACGCAGTTAGCGCATTATCATTTTTATCCGCTCTATATGGTATCGGAAGTCGCATTATTGCCTAAAGCAGATGCTATTCAGCAGATCTTTAGAGAAGGCGAGAAAGCTTTTATTCGATTAGCGCCTGATTCTGTGGTTACTCTTGCGCAAGAACAAGTGGCTATAGCTCTGCATAAATTAATGCCGCCCTCTGAGGCTAATATCCTACTCTCCCAGCAGATAGAAATAGTATCTTTGCCTGATCTGTGTAATGAGTTTATTCGTCAAATCAGTGATCGCAGTGTTTTAAATGTATTGCAAGGCCACTTTAAACAAAGAACACAAAAAACGGCTTCTATTAGTCAGCTTTCTTGGCGCAGCGTTGCTATTTTGCTGATATTGGCTTTATTTATTAAATTCAGTTTATATGCCGGCGAAGCGCTTTACTATGGGCATCAAGCCAATGCATTAAAAGAACAGAGTGAGGCGTTATATAGAAATTATTTCCCGCAGACGAAAAAAATTCATAATGTAAAGCGTGAGTTAAAAGCAAAATTACGCCAGGCGAATCTTGGTAATAATCAAACCAGTTTTTTGGTTTTATTATCGAAAGTACATCAACCTCTGACAGATCTTACTAGGCAAAATGCTGCATCTTTAGATATTCAAAGCTTGGATTATGATCAAGCGCAAGGGCAGTTGCGCATTGAAGTTTATCTACCCGATTTCCCTGCGCTAGACACGCTGAAGAAAGCAGTAGAACAAGCAGGATTGGTGATGGTGATTGATGCAGCTAATCAAGATAAAGATCGCGTGAAAGCGAGAATTAAATTAGGAGCGGCGTGATTGATGAAACTTTCTTCTTTATTAGAAAAAGGTCGTTATTGGAAAACCTATTTAGCTTCCCATTATTGGGCTTTATCAGAGCAGGAGCGTTTAGGTGTTAATGTCTTGGGCATTGTTTTGTCTATTGCACTTTGCTATTCAGCTATTTGGCGACCTTTGGCCAATGCCGCCGATAATGCTAAACAAGCCTATAGCGAGGAAGCGGAATTAGTCACTTGGATTAAAGCAAATGAGTCAG
>CAXNEI010000135.1:0-4602 GCA_964201195.1 Gammaproteobacteria bacterium | reverse complement strand
TCTCATTAGAGCCAGCGGAGATGAAAAGTTTAGTCGTTGAAACTGAGCGCGCTTGGCAGGCGTTGGGTAAAGTCACTTATGGGCCTACAGAAGCCGAGAAGAAATCTTTGGTTTTTCGTCGCTCGCTTTATATTGCAGAAGATATGAAGGCAGGCGATATTTTTACAGAAAAGAATTTAAGAATTGTCAGGCCAGGGCATGGATTGGCGCCAAGATATTATGAGCAGGTTTTGGGGAAGAAAATTATCACAGACGCCGACAAGGGAGCTCCAGTAGCGTGGCAGATGCTCGGATAGATACTGCTTCAAAAAAGCCTTCAGTTGCTATTGTTGGGCTTGGCCAAATGGGCCTTGGTTATGATTTAAATCTCAATTCAAAACAGCACGTGTACACGCATGCGAAAGCATTATCGATGCATTCAGCATTTAGATTGGTGGGCGCCGTTGATTCTGATGAAATAAAAAGAAAGACTTTTTCGGAAGTTTATGATGCGCCTGGTTATGCAAGTCTTTCTGATTTGTTTGCTCATGTTTTACCGGATGTGCTTGTTGTTGCAACTTCTACTGATTCACACTTAAAAATTATTCAGGAAATTTTGTCTCTTGGTATGTGTGGTTTGATTTTATGTGAAAAGCCATTGGCTTATGTGTTGGATGAAGCTAAGCAAATAGTTGATTTATGTGAATCTGCCGGAGTACAGCTTTTAGTCAATTATATTCGACGCGCAGATCCGGGTATCAATGAAATAAAACGACGTATTGATTCTGGGGAGATCGGCGGCCCGTTTAAAGCTGTTGTTTGGTATTCAAAAGGTTTGCTGCATAACGGTTCTCATTTTTTTGATTTAATTGTTTTCTGGTTTGGATCTGTGCGTGCATTGCATATTATTTCGAATGGTCGAGATTTAAATAATGGAGATGCTGAACCTGATTTTTATGTTGAGTTAGAACAGGGAGCTGTTATTTTTTTATCAGCAAAGGAAGAATGTTTTTCTCATTATACCTTTGAGTTGATCGCCTCCAATGGCAGGTTGCGTTACGAGCAAAGTGGTCAAATAACATGGCAACCTGTCGTGCCCCATGCTTCGCTTAAAGAGTATAAAACTCTTCAGCTTGGGGGCGAGCTAATTCCAAGCGAATTTGATCGATATCAGCTGAACGTGTTAGATCATTTGGCTTTGTTATTTTCTGGGGCTCCGCATAGTCTTTGTAGTGGTAAGCAAGCATTAGAAAATCTTATTGTATTGGATCAAGTATTAAAGCAGCGGACATTTAGTGAAGAGTGAGATAATGGAACAATTAGCGCTATTCGGCGGACCAAAAACTATTCAGAAATTATTTAAAACCTATAATCCTATTGGTGTTGAAGAATTGAATGCAGCTCAAGAAGTGATTAAAAGTGGTGTGCTTTCTCAGTTTCTTGGCGCTTGGCATGAAGATTTTTTTGGTGGCCCTAAAGTTAAAGAGTTTGAAAAAAAATGCGCTAAATATTTTGGCGTAAAACATGCGATCACGGTGAATTCTTGGACTTCTGGGCTTGTCGCTGCCGTAGGTGCAGTGGGCATTGAGCCAGGTGATGAGGTGATAGTAACGCCTTGGACTATGAGCGCAACAGCTACAGCAATTTTACATTGGAATGCAATTCCTGTATTTGCGGATATTGATCCACAAACTTTTAATCTTGATCCTAAAGCGATTGAGGCCAATATTACGCCTTACACTAAAGCTATTATGGTCGCAGATATCTTTGGTCAGTCTGCGGATATGGAAAAGATTATGCTGCTTGCTGAAAAATATCATTTAAAAGTCATTTCAGATGCTGCGCAGTCGCCTGGCGCTTTTTATAAAGGAAAGTATGCCGGTACTTGTGCACATGTAGGTGGATATAGCCTTAATTATCACAAGCATATTCATACCGGCGAAGGTGGAATTCTTGTTACTGATGACGATGAAATTGCTGAGCGTCTTCAGCTTATTCGTAATCATGCAGAGGTGGTTGTAGGTGATAAAGGTGTCAAAAATCTTTCTAATATGATTGGCCATAATTTTCGCTTGGGCGAAATTGAATGCGCGATGGGAATTGAGCAACTGAAAAAATTGAGCGGTTTTGTTGAGTCTCGACAAGCTCTAGCAAATAAACTAACGGAAGGTTTGATGGGGTTGCATGGATTGCAAACACCTATTGTGAGGCCAGACCGTACACATGTGTATTATGTCTATCCTATGATTCTTGATATTGAGAAATTAGGTGTGAGTCGAGATCAGATTCATGCTGCTCTTCAAGCTGAAGGCGTTGCTGTGAGTAAGCGTTATCAAAATATTCATTTGTTGCCCATGTATCAGCAAAAAGTAGCCTATGGTTCTCACGGATTTCCTTGGAGCTCAGATATCTGTCATCGCGAGGTGAATTACAGTAAAGGTATTTGTCCTATTGCTGAACAATTGAATGATTTTACTTATCTTGGTTTTGGTCTGTGTGTTTATGATTTAAGTAATGAAGATATAGATTTAATTGTTCATGCTTTCCATAAAGTTTGGGCAAATCTTGATGCATTAAAATAAAATGATTGCTCAACCTGTTATAAAAGGGAAAAAAGTAAAACTACAACCATTTACGATGCTTGATATAAATAGCGCATATTTGGGATGGTTAAATGATCCAGAAGTCGTTCGGTTTAGCAATCAGCGTTTTGTTCAACATAATGAACAGAGTTGTAAGCAGTATTTTTCTTCATTTGAGGGGTCTCAAAATTTATTTTTGAGTATTCGTCGATTGGTTGATGATCAGCAAATTGGCACGATGACAGCTTATATCTCGTCTCATCATCGAACAGCTGATATTGGAATTATGGTTGGTGAGAAAAAAGTTTGGGGATTAGGTTTTGGGCTGGATGCTTGGGATACGTTGATACATTGGTTGTTTGGTATGGTAGGTATTAGAAAAATAACAGCAGGTACATTGGCTTGCAATCATGGCATGGTTAAGCTTATGGAGCGTTCTGGCATGCAGTTGGAAGCAACTCGCAAACATCAGGAAATAGTAGAGAATGAATTGCAGGATATTCTTTGCTACGCAAGATTTTTTAATGATTGATTTACCAAAGCCCTTTGCCGTAGTTTGTCATGATGCTGGTGCGGCTAATATTATTATTGCTTGGCTTGAAGCTATGCCGTCTCTTGAGGATATTCATGTTTATCTAGAGGGGCCAGCAGCAGATCTTTGGACAAAGATTTTTCCAGGTGTAAAACTCTGCTCAAATTTGGAGTTAGTCCTTTTTCGGTCTGTTGCTTTGCTAAGTGGAACCGGATGGGCATCTGATCTCGAGTATAATGCTCGGAAAATTGCTAAGGAGCGTGACATTTTTAGCGTAGCGGTCTTAGATCATTGGGTGAATTATTCAGAGCGTTTTTATCGTCATGGTATTCAACTTCTGCCCAATGAGTTGTGGGTTACTGATGATTATGCAAAATCGATAGCTGAAGCAAATTTTCCAAATCAAATCATTCGTCAGCTACCTAATCTTTATTTGATGCAGCAAGTCGAGAAAATTTCTTCTCTTTCTGATGAGGCTGCTGAATTATTATATATTGCTGAGCCTGCGCGTGATGAATGGGGAAGGGGAGTTGCTGGAGAATTTCAAGCATTAGATTTTTTTCTAACACAATTGCCTAAGCTTAGATTGCCCGCGGACGTAGTTGTTAGGCTTAGGCCTCATCCTTCTGAGGAGAAAGACAAATATAACTTGTGGATGCAAGAGCATCCTCATCTGCATTTTATTTTGGATGAGTCGATAGATTTATCGGCGGCAATTTCTCGAGCGAAATGGGTGGTAGGATGTCAATCTTTTGCTCTAATTATTGCGCTTGTTGCAAATCGCCAAGTTTACTGCGCTTTACCGCCATGGGCGCCTGCTTCTCGTCTTCCTCATGATGGCATCACTTATTTAAAGGACGTCTGCTAGTAAGTCCTATGAAATATTGTCTACGATGTTTGCAGCCCGATACACGTCCGAATACTCAATTCTCTTCGGATGGAATATGTCCTGCGTGTGATTATTTCGAAAGGCTAAAATTTGTTGATTGGCAAGAGCGCTATGAAATTTTGGAAGATTTATTGGCAAATTTTTCCCGTAAATCAGCTCAAGGTTTTGATTGCATCATTGGTGTCAGTGGGGGAAAAGACAGTACACGTCAAGCCTTATGGGTAAGAGATAAGTTAGGTCTTAAGCCGCTGCTTGCTTGTTTAAGTTATCCACCTGAGCAAGTGACTCAGCGTGGTGTTGATAATATATCAAATTTAATTGAGCTTGGATTTGATGTGGTACTTTCTGCGCCAGCTCCTGGCACTTGGAAAAACTTGATGCAAGAATCTTTTCTTCGATTTACCAATTGGTGTAAATCGACAGAGTTAGCATTGTTTAGCTCGGTTCCGCAGCTTGCTATTCGTTATGAGATTCCACTGATTCTCTGGGGGGAAAATCCAGGTTTACAATTAGGTGATCTGAAAACATTGGGTCGCACGGGATATGATGGTAACAATCTGCGTTATATGAATACGTTGTCAGGCGGCGCTTCGCAGTGGTTGTTAGATTCTGGTGCTCGA
>CAXNEI010000134.1:0-4614 GCA_964201195.1 Gammaproteobacteria bacterium | reverse complement strand
ATTGCTTTTGCTATGACTGATAATGAAGCGGCCGATTATTTACAGAAAGAACGTGCATTATTATTTAAACAAATCCATGAAGACTGTCAGATGCGGGCATAGCTTTTGCCCATTCCTTTAGACTCATTTTGATTTTGGAATATACTATTCTGCCAGCTATGAATCCCACTGCCCTTGAACCGGCGAGAGATCAAAGCTTTTGTACTTACAACTGTCTTTATCCATCCGTACTTGGCCATCGGATTCGATGGTCGCATGACCTTCATACATTTCTGTTAGTTGCCTGCTAGCATTGTGTACGAAACAGGCACCATGGCAAAACTCGAGATTAAGCTTAGGATTGTTCGCATCAGAGAAGCGGATGGAAAAGGCTCTATAATATTCTGCCTTATCACTCGATAATTCCTCGGTTTCATCCACATAGTTGGCAACGCTAACGGCAGAATAATCATCAAGTCCAATATCGTTGTGTCGAACAAACAACGCTAACTCATTAACTACTGATGTTGTGCTCAAGCGATAAAGATCAAATGAACTACGAGAGAAAAACTTGCTTACGCGATCATCATGCAAGCAAAGCTGTGTAATCCATTGCTCGACCATGCAGTGGGTTTTCTTATTGAGTTCCTTTTGTTGAAGCTGATCCGCGTCGGCTTTCATTGGAAAAGATTCACCTGGCGCTCCTCCGATCACACTAAAAACATCACTAAAGCTAACGGTCTTTTCACCATGATTCTCTCTAATGGGAGGAGGCGATGCTGCATTAACTCGAGGAGAAACATCTGCCTCTGGCGTAGCTGTAAGAAGCGTGAATGCTGAATTAGAGGGAGTTGGAGTGAAAGAGCCTGAAGCCGAATGCTTACAATGAGACAGGTCGAGACTAAGCCTAAATGACATAAAAAAATACCGCCTATATTAAAGATCTGATGAAAACGGCGGCAAATGTATCACGTCAAAATGCGTCAAGCCACAGTGGGAAAATGAAGCACAACCAAATTTTAGGGGATCGATCATTTCTTTGCTTTGTCATAAACCGCCGTTAGAATGCTTCTCCTTATTTTTTGGGGAATGCAAAATGACGCAGCCTATCTACAACATCTTAGTTTTATGCACGGGCAATTCAGCGCGCAGCATTATGGCGGAGGCGCTGTTCAATGTATTGGGCCAAGGAAAGTTCAAAGCCTACAGTGCTGGCAGCCAACCCACCGGCAAAGTAAATCCCTTTGCTGTTGAACAAATTCAGTCATTAAATTATTCCTTAGAAAATTTGCGCAGCAAAAGCTGGGATGAGTTTGCAGCGGCTGATGCACCTGCAATGGATTTTATTATTACGGTGTGCGACAACGCTGCTGGTGAGATTTGTCCTTTCTGGCCAGGCAAACCTATTTCTGCCCATTGGGGCTTTGCCGATCCTGCCGCTGTAGAGGGTAGTGATGATGAAATGCGACAATCTTTCTCTGCAATCTTTAATCAAATCAAACAGCGGGTGGAAAAATTAGTAGCCTTGCCGCTGGATACGATGGATCGAGAGAAAATTCAGCAGGCTTTGCAGGAGATCGGTAGCTGACCATGCAGAGAATCCGTTCGCCCTGAGCTTGTCGAAGGGTGGTTCGACAAGCTCACCATGGACGGTATTGATGGGCTTCGACAGGCTCAGCCCGAACGGACATTACTTGGAGAAAATTTCTATGAATTTAACCCGTCGCTGCACAGCAGAATTTTTGGGTACAGCTTTTTTATTAGCAACGGTAGTGGGCTCCGGCATTATGGCGGAGCGCTTATCGGGTGGAAATGCTGCGTTGGCATTATTAGCTAATACAATCGCCACTGGCGCAGGATTGCTTGCGTTGATTTTAACCTTCGGCCCAATTTCTGGTGCCCATTTTAATCCGGTTGTTAGTTTATCGGCACGCTGGCAAAACCAATTATCCAATCGCGAAGTTGTATTTTATTTGATTGCGCAAATCATTGGCGCTTTTGTCGGAGTTGCTGTTGCCCATGGTATGTTTGGTGAGCCGTTATTTTCTGCTTCTCAGCATGTACGTAGCGGGCCATCGCAATGGGGGAGTGAGTTTATCGCCACTTTCGGTTTAGTCGCGGTGATTATTAGCTGTTCGCGCAGCCGACCCGCCATCACACCAGTTGCTGTCGCAGCTTATATCACTGCCGCTTATTGGTTTACCGCCTCTACTTCTTTCGCTAATCCTGCGGTGACATTGGCGCGCGCTGCCAGCGATACGTTCGCTGGCATTCGGCCAATGGATACGCCCGGATTTATTGTTGCGCAGTTATTTGGCGGTTGGGCGGCGACGAAGGTGATGGGGTGGTTGTATCGCTAAGCGCCATCAACGCGACTTCAGTGAAGCCTGCAACTCTGCATCTTGGCGATTAAAAATCTAAACAGGGACAAGGAAGTGCAGGCTAGCCTGGACAAAAGCTAATTCCTCATTAGAATAGCGGACTCTTTATTTCCACTCTGATCATTTCAGCGTAATTACGCGGGGCCGACGATGATGCAACAATTTTTGATAATTTTTCTTGCCATGATGGCAGCGCAATTTTCTTGGGCAGCCGGTGACGTTGCTCATGGCGAACAATTAGCGCAAACGTGTGTAGCTTGCCATGGCGTACAAGGCAACAGTTCGGTAGGGCAGTTCCCTAAGCTGGCCGGACAAAGTGCGAAATACATTGCCAAGCAATTGCAAGATATTCAATCAGGCAAGCGCAGCGTGCCAGCTATGATGAGTATGGTGAGTAATTTCAGTGAGCGAGATAGACAAGACATCGGCGCTTATTTCCAACAGCAAAAAGTCTCTGCCGGCGCAGCGAAAAAAGAGTTTGTTGCTTTGGGGCAAAAAGTGTATCGCAGTGGTGACGTAAAAAATGGTCAGCCTGCTTGCAGCGCTTGTCATGGTGCCACAGGAGAGGGTGTTCCCGCTGCTGGTTTTCCCGCTCTAAAAGGTCAGCATGCAGATTATATCGCTGCTCAGTTAAAAGCTTTTCGCTCTGCTGGCCGCGAAGATTTAGATGGCAGCGCGCAGCGCGCCAACGATGGGGATAGCCTGATGATGCGTTCTGTAGCAGCCAAGTTGTCCGATAAAGAAATTCAAGCAGTGTCTAGTTATATTTCTGGTTTGCGTTAAGAGCGAACTATGTTGTAGGTCGGGTTAGCGCGGCGTAACCCGACTTTGCGTCACACGAGTACAAAAAAGCTGTTCACCAAACCCACCCTCAAATTATTAAGCTTTAACATCCAAGCCGGCGCCCAAACGCGCAGCTATCGTGATTACTTTACTAAAATTTTACATCCTTTTATTTTTGGTGCGCACTCCCATCATTTAGATCATGTGGGCGAACTCATTCATGATTTCGATATTGTCGCACTGCAAGAAGTGGATGGCGGCAGCTTAAGAAGCAATTATATTAATCAACTGCGTTATCTGGCTGATCGCGGCAGTTTTGAGTTTCATCATCAGCAGCTCAATCGCAACTGGGGGCATTTTGGTCAATTTAGCAATGCGCTACTCAGTCGTTTAGTACCCTTTAAAACAGAAAATCATACTTTGCCGGGCCTTAAGGGGCGTGGCGCCATGCTGGCTTTTTATGGTCGCCCAGAAAATCCGCTGTTGGTGGTGAATATTCATTTGGCTTTAGGCGAAAAAACGCGCAATCAGCAGTTAGCTTATTTGGCTGAGCAAATTAATCGCTATCAACACGTGATCATAATGGGGGATTTAAATTGCAAACCAGAAGCCTTGCTCAGCAGCCCATTAAATAACGGCATCCTGACTTTTTCTGATGATTATTTTCCCACCTACCCCAGCTGGGACCCTAAACATCCTATCGATCATATTTTAGTTTCGTCGAGCATCCATATAAAAAATGTTCAAATATTATCCGCTGAATTATCCGACCACAAACCCATCTCTGCGGAAATTATTTTGCCCGATGAGTTGATGCAATAGATTTTAAGTAGGCTCTTAGGGTTTACCTTCTAATTTTTTTCGCTAGTATGCAGGCTCTCGCGCAGAGTAAAATTTTGTTTCGTAAAATGATGCAAAGCAGTATAAACTAGCCCCCTCGCTAGTGGAGCGATGCATGAACATTGACTATTCGTGGAGTTTTAGATCATGAGTGATTTCGCTGAAAAGATAACTGAAAAAGTAAAGATTCAATTGAGCCAGGTGAATGAATCTTTGGAGCAATTAACTAAAGCCGGTAAAGGCTTAGTCACCAAAGTATCAGAGCAAGGCAGCAAGCAATTCCAGCAGCTAGTGAAAACTGGCGAAGCTCAGCTGAAGGACGGCAAAACATTGGTCGAGCAGATCAAAGAAAGTTTTGAAGATCAATTTAGCGGTGACGTTAAAGCTTCCGTGGGCCAACTGCGTTTAGCTGCGTTGGGTTTATTCACTAAAGCAAAAACTTCTAGCGAACAATATTTCAACGAATTAGTTAAATTAGGTGAAGCGCAAACTAAGCCAACGCTTAAAACTAAAGCGACTGCAGCTAGCAAAAAATCTAGCACTACAGCAGCGTAATATTTAATTTTAACTAGATCCCCTACCTCGCAAAACTTCTCAAGGGCGCTGATGAAAATCAGGGCCCTTTTTTTTA
>CAXNEI010000133.1:0-4617 GCA_964201195.1 Gammaproteobacteria bacterium | reverse complement strand
GCCCCTGCTATAGCGCAAGCGAAAGCGGAATCGGCAAAATTATTGGGTCAAATTAAAACAGCAGAATCTTCTGGCCGCTTAATTATTGATGTGAAAGCCTTGGCGTCCGGTGATAGAAAGGCCGATGTATTTTTGCGCGATGGCGATACCATTGCCGTGCCCAAATTTGTCCAAGAGGTCAGTGTGTTGGGTGAAGTGCAATTTCCTACTTCTCATTTATATAAGCAAGGCACCGAACCATCGGATTATGTTCGCCTAAGTGGTGGGATGACGCAGTTTGCTGATAAAAAACGGGCTTATGTGATTCGCAAAAATGGACAAGTGGAGCCTGCGGCTAAATCCGTTCTCTGGTTGTTTAGTTATGAATCAGCTATTAAGCCTGGCGATACAGTGATAGTGCCTGTCAGCGTAGAAATCAGTCCGCTTGCCTATTGGGTTAGCATCAGTCAAGTGGTTTTCCAAATGGCAACTACGGTAGCTGCATTGCAAACTGTTGGGTTGTATAAATAAAGATATGTCAGTTGAAAAAACAGAATCACAATCTCCGCAAATTATTTATGCTTTTCCGCCTGGCATGATGGGCATGGGAGAAAATAATAGCCAAGACGACGAAATTAATTTGCTTGAATTATGGAAAGTTATTTGGGCGGGTAAATGGATTATTGTTAGTTGCACATTTATTGCTGCGTTGATAGCGGTTTTTTTCGCTTTATCACAACCAAATTACTATAAATCCACTGCGTTATTGGCGCCTGTCAGTGCAGATGGTGCGAGTCGTGGTTTATCAGGCTCTTTAGGTGGTTTGGCTGCATTAGCTGGAGTGAATTTAGGTGGCGGAGGTGGTTCTGATAAAACCGGTCTTGCCCTTCAAATTTTGAAGTCGAGAAAATTCATTGTTGAGTTTGTTAAGAAAAATAATTTAATGGTGCCTTTAATGGCGGCAAAAAAATGGAATTCAAAAACTCAGAGATTGGAGATCAATTCTGATGTTTATGATGTAAAAACTAAAAAATGGCTCGATAAAAATCCATCGGATGAAGCTATTTATCAGGCATTTTCATCTGTTGTGAATGCCTCGCAAGATAGCAAAACGAGTTATGTGAATTTATCTGTTGAATTTTTGTCGCCAGTATTGACCCAGCAATGGGTGGGTTTATTGGTTAAAGAAATTAATGCAACTTTGCGCGAAAAAGAGATTCGTGAAGCGCAAAAAAATATTGAGTATCTGCAAGAGCAGGCTCAAAAAACTGGCATAGTGGATTTTCAAAATGTGTTTTATTCGCTGATTCAAGAGCAGGTTAAAACGATCATGTTTGCTCAAGGCAAAGAAGACTATGTATTTGAGTATATTGATCCGCCAGTGGTACCAGAGGTGAAGAGTAGGCCGAATAAAAAATCGATGGTGATGTTAGGATCATTGGTTGGTTTTTTGATCGGATTGTTGGCGATTTTTGTGTTGCCCTTCCTTAAAGAAAACGTGAAGTAATGGTGCCAATTAGAGGTAGTGCGTAGTTTTATGAAAATAGCCCTTATTACTGGAATAACTGGACAAGATGGTGCCTATCTTGCGGAATTTTTGCTTAACAAAGGTTACGAAGTGCATGGTATTAAGCGCCGTACCTCATTGTTTAACACCGACCGGATTGATCATTTATATCAAGATCCTCACGAGGCGGATCGGCGCTTCATCCTTCACCATGGTGATATGACCGACTCCAGTAGTCTTATTCGGATCATGCAATTGGTTCAGCCGGATGAGGTTTACAATTTGGCTGCTCAAAGTCATGTTGCTGTTTCTTTTGAGGAGCCTGAATATACGGCTGATTCTGATGCTCTTGGCACCCTGCGACTTCTTGAAGCGATTCGTATTCTTGGCCTTGAGAAGAAAACTCGTTTCTATCAAGCTTCTACCTCAGAGTTATTTGGGAAGGTTCAAGAGGTGCCTCAAAAGGAAACCACACCTTTTTATCCTCGTTCGCCTTATGCTGTGGCCAAACTCTATGCGTATTGGATTACGGTTAACTATCGCGAAGCTTACGGTATATATGCCTGCAATGGTATTTTATTTAATCATGAGTCTCCTATTCGCGGTGAAACTTTCGTTACACGTAAGATTACTCGCGCGCTTTCCCGCATAAAGCTAGGTTTGCAAGATTGTTTGTATTTGGGCAATCTTAATGCCAAGCGGGATTGGGGGCATGCGAAGGATTATATTGAAATGCAATGGCTTATGCTCCAGCAAGATCTGCCGGAGGATTTTGTTATTGCTACTGGCCAGCAATATAGTGTCCGTGATTTTGTTAATGCAGCTGCAGAAGAGTTAGAGATGACTATTCAGTGGAATGGGAGCGAAGAAAACGAAAAAGGATATTGGTTAAATCCTCCTGTGCGAGATGGTAAGCTCAGTGGTTTAGGGGCTCCAATCGTTGCAGTTGATTCGCGTTATTTTCGCCCAACAGAGGTTGAGACTCTTCTGGGTGATCCCTCTAAATCAAAAGAAAAGTTAGGCTGGTCACCTAAAATCAGTTTCAGCGAGTTAGTTGCGGAAATGGTTCGAGAAGATTTTAAAGCTGCAGAACGAGACGAGTTAATTCGCCATAATGGGTATAAAACAATGGCGCATTACGAATGAGCCAAGATGTCAAAATTTACGTTGCTGGGCATAGTGGCATGGTTGGTTCTGCCATTATTCGTGAACTTAGAAAACGTAATAATGTGAAAATTATTACCAGAGCACGAGCAGAACTGGATCTTACTAATCAGCAAGAAGTAAATGCCTTTTTTGAAGTGCAATCTCCAGATCATGTGTACCTTGCGGCTGCTAGAGTGGGTGGAATCTATGCTAATAATACTTACCCGGCGGATTTTATTTACGATAATATAATGATTCAATCCAATATTATTCATGCTGCACATCAAGCTAATGTACAAAAGTTACTTTTTTTAGGGTCAAGCTGCATTTATCCGCGTGATGCTTATCAACCTATGCGAGAGGAGGCATTGTTGACGGGTCAGTTGGAGCCAACGAATGAACCTTATGCTATTGCTAAGATAGCCGGTATTAAATTGTGCGAAAGTTACAATCGTCAGCATGGGCGTGATTACCGTAGCGTTATGCCAACCAATCTTTATGGCCCAGGCGACAATTATCATCCAGAAAATAGTCATGTTATTCCCGCTTTAATTCGCCGCATTCACGAAGCAAAGGAAAAAAATTTACCTGAAGTTGTTGTATGGGGAAGCGGGTTGCCGCGCCGTGAGTTTTTGCACGTAGATGATATGGCGCGTGCTTGTATTCACGTTATGGAGCTATCTGATAAAGTATGGTCGGAAACTGTGCAGCTGATGTGTTCTCATCTTAATGTTGGTAGTGGTAGCGATTGTACGATTCGCGAGTTGGCTGAAATAATAGCGTCGGTTATTGGTTATCAAGGAAAGTTAATTTTTGATGCAAGCAAGCTAGATGGAGCACCAAGAAAATTATTAGATGTGGCAAAAATTCGTGATCTGGGTTGGAGTCCGCAAATTGAATTAGTCTCTGGTATCTCTAGTACTTATCATGCCTACTGCGCTTTGCAAAAATGAATTCTTTTCCTCAGTTACTAAAACGTTTGTGGCATTATATTAGTCCACGGCGCCGTAAGCAGTTTAGTATTTTATTATTACTTATGATTTTTGCGTCTTTTGCGGAGATTATTAGTATTGGTGCGGTGTTACCTTTTCTTGGTGTGCTCACTTCACCTTCTCGTGTGTTTGGGCACTCTTTTATTCAGCCTTTTATTTTGATGTTTGGTTTTACTCAGCCAGAGCAATTATTATTGCCTCTTACTATTATGTTTGCTGCAGCGGCGTTTTTTTCGGGTTTTATGCGATTGCTGTTGTTATGGGTGCAGACTAGATTAAGTCATGCTGTAGGCGCTGATTTCAGTATCAGCATCTATAGCCGAACACTCTATCAGCCCTATGCTGTGCATGTAGCTCGTAATAGTAGCCAGATTATTTCAGGTATATCGAACAAGGCTAATGGATTGGTTAACGGTATCTTGATGCCTATTCTAAGCATCCTGAGTTCTGGTTTGATATTGTTCACCATTGTGTTTGCATTAATAGCTGTTGAGCCTTTTGTTGCCTGCATTGCCTTTTTAGGTTTTAGTTGTATCTACGCTGCCGTCATTTTTGTGACTAAAAAACGTTTAGCGCTAGATGGTCAATGTATTAGTCGCGAGCAAAATCAAGTTATTAAAGCACTGCAGGAAGGTTTGAGTGGTATTCGTGATGTACTTATTGATGGTTCACAAGCTATCTACTGTAAGGTATATCGTGAGGCGGACTTGCCGTTACGTCGTGCTATGGCCAATATCCAAATTATTAGTAGTAGCCCGCGTTTTATCATTGAAGCGCTTAGTATGGTTTTTATTGCTGTGTTGGCATATTTTATTGCAGCTCGATCAGCTGGTTTCGCTGCAGCTATCCCTTTGCTTGGCACTCTGGTTTTTGGCGCGCAACGTCTATTGCCTATAATGCAACAAATCTATTCCAGCTTGGCATTTATACAAGCAGGCAAAGCTCCATTGAGTGAGACGTTGGAGCTTCTTGATCAGCCTTTGCCAGAATATG
>CAXNEI010000132.1:0-4635 GCA_964201195.1 Gammaproteobacteria bacterium | reverse complement strand
AAGTAATGATATAACGGGGATGTTGCTGCTGTGCTACTAAGGCTGCATAGCTTTCTTCACTAATAGATTTAAAGCTCAGCGTAACGCTCCACTGCGCAGCGCTGGATACCAACTGCTTAAACAGTGCGGCAGAATCCACCTCCGGCGGTAGCTCTAATAACGCGCCTACCGTCAGTGCGTCATGAATCATCGCCTGACTAATATCCAGCACATTCACCTGATGTTGCGCCATCACTTGAGTCAGAGCGGTGGTCATTCCCAGCTGATCTGTCCCTGCAACATGAACCAAAATCATTTCGCGCATTGCGTTAATCCCTAAAAAATTACTTTAATACGTCTACCAAACGCTGATTTTCGCTTTCAGTGCCGACAGAAAATCGCAAACAATTGTCTAACAATGGATGGGCGCCATGGCAATTCTTCACTAAAATATTTTTTTGTTTTAAGCGTTGAAAAATATCCGTAGCAGATTCCTGCAAACTTTTGACTAAAATAAAATTTGCTTCGCTCTCCCACACTTGGAAAATATTCAGCGAACGCAATTGCTCAATCAACCATACACGCTGCGCACAAATCTTTTGGGTTTGCCTAATAAAAACAGCATAATTCTGTAAAGCAAATTCCACACTGATTTGCGTTAAGCTATTAATATTATAAGGCAGCCGTAGTTTTTCAAATTCATTCAACCATTCAGCCCGCCCTACCAAATAGCCTAAACGCAATCCCGCCAAACCCATTTTAGAAAAAGTCCGCAATACCACCAAGTTGTCAAACTCATCTAATAAAGGCAATGCATTGGCGGAAGTAAAAGGTGCATAGGCTTCATCAATCACCACCAAACCTTCAGCTATTTGCAAAATAGCCCGCAAATCGGCTTCAAGATAAATTTGTCCGGTGGGATTATTCGGATGAGCTACAAAAATTAAAGCGGGTTGATGAGTTTTTATTTCTTGCAGCATGGCGGGCATATTTAATTGCAAACTCGGCAATAAATCCACGCCAATAAAATTCATGCTCGCCATTTTTGCTACTAACTCATACATGACAAAACTTGGGCTGGGCGCCAACACACTGCGCTGCGCACCTTGTACAGCTAAAATTAATAATTGGATGAGCTCATCGGAACCATTACCTAATAAAATATCGTATTTGTCTGCGATGCCAATGGTTTTTCTAATTTGGTTTTTTAGCTTTGATGCGTGTGGATCTGGATAACGATTCAGCTCTGCTTGCGTTAAAGCCATCAACCATTCTTGCAATAAAGAAGCAGGCCAGGCATAAGGATTTTCCATCGCATCTAATTTAATCATGCCCGTCGCATCGGCTACAGCATAAGCTTTTAACGCTTGAATTTCGGGTTTAATCCAACGTTTAGCATCACTCATTTATTATTTTCTCCCTCTCTTTTTTCACCGCGACACTCCGCCGCTTCAGCATGAGCAATCAAACCTTCACTACGTGCTAACACAGAAGCAGTCTTAGCTAATTCTGCAGCAGAGGAAGGCGTACATTGAATTAAGGAAGTACGCTTTTGAAAATCATACACACCTAAAGGCGAAAAAAATCGCGCACTACCTGAAGTGGGCAATACATGATTGGGCCCTGCACAATAATCACCGAATACTTCTGCTGTATAAGGCCCCATAAAAATGGCGCCCGCATGACGGACTTTGTTAGCGAGTAATTCAGGTTGCTCTACAGATAAAGCTAAATGTTCAGGTGCTATTGTGTTGACTAATTCAATGGCTTCCTCTAAATCTTTGACTTGAATTAATGCACCCCGCTCTCTTAAGGAAACACGAATAATGTCTGCGCGCGGTTGCTGCGATAATAATTCTGCAATGGTCTTTTCAATTTGATCTAAATAGTCCGCATCAGGACAAATTAAAATCGCCTGCGCCATTTCATCGTGTTCTGCCTGAGAAAATAAATCTAATACCACCCAGCGCGGATCAGTTTTTCCATCACACACCACCAGAATTTCCGACGGGCCAGCGATCATATCAATGCCCACTTGACCAAATACTTGGCGCTTGGCTTCTGCCACATATGCATTACCTGGGCCCACAATTTTATCTACCCGAGGAATTGACTCAGTGCCGTACGCTAAGGCTGCGATAGCTTGCGCGCCGCCCACTCTAAATAATGTATCGACACCTGCTACCGCTGCTGCGGCCAACACCCACGGGTTTATTTCTCCGTTAGGCGTGGGCACAGTCATAATAATTTCTTCTACGCCCGCTACTTTTGCTGGAATCGCATTCATTAATACCGACGAAGGATAACTTGCTCGACCACCAGGCACATAAATACCGACGCGATCTAATGGCGTCATTTTCTGACCCAATAAAGTACCCGCTTCCGTGAGATAGGACCAAGAAGTTTGCACTTGGCGCTGATGATAATCACGAATATTATGCGCTGCGGTGCGCAACGCTTGTTGTTGTTCTGGCATTAAACTTTTCAGCGCCGCTTCACAATCATGATGAGTTACTTGCAGCGCTTGCGCTGTTTCAGGTTGCCAATGATCTAATTTCTTGGTGTATTCTAATAAAGCCGCATCACCTTGCTTTCGCACAATATCGATAATATTTTTAACAGTAACGTCTATTTTTTCTTGCACAGCAGATTCAGGACGCAATAATTGTTCAAATTGCGCGGAGAAATTGTTGTCTGTTTTATTTAAACGCGTAATGAGTTTTTGCATAACTTATCTCAACGCCGCTTCCAATCCATCAACAATAGGCTTCAACTTTTCTTGATGTACTTTAAAAGAAGCCTTATTCACAATCAGTCGTGCACTGATCGGCATAATAAGCTCCATGGATTTTAAGCCATTTGCAGTTAACGTATTTCCAGTATCCACAATATCGACAATGCGATCAGCCAGACCCACATGCGGCGCCAATTCCATCGCACCATAAAGTTTAATAACATCTACCTGCTGACCTTGTTGTTCATAATAGGCTTTGGCTAAATTCACATATTTTGTCGCAATTCGTAGCCGACGATTGGGCGCTAATTTCTCATCCACTAAACCAGCCACCATTAATCGACAACGAGCAATATTTAAATCTAATAATTCATAGATATTTTGTGCGCCCTGCTCCATCAAAATATCTTTACCCACCACACCCAAATCAGCACCACCATGGGCAACGAAAGTAGGCACATCGGTAGCACGCAAAACAATAACGCGCAGATGCGGCAAATTGGTTTCAAAGATTAATTTACGACTGGTCTTTGGATCTTCTTTCAATTGAATGTTAGCTTTGTTCAACAAAGGCAAAGTCTCGTCAAGAATTCTGCCCTTCGATAAAGCCAGCGTTAATAAGTGGCTCACTGCTTAACTCTCCTCTTCCGAGGTACCGCCTGGAACACGCTCAATCTTCGCACCTAATAATTTTAATTTTTCTTCAATACACTCATAGCCACGATCCACATGATAAATATTATCGACATAAGTAGTGCCACGTGCGATCAAGCCGGCCAAAATTAAACTGGCTGAGGCACGTAAATCGGTTGCCATCACCGGCGCACCAGATAAATATTCCACACCAGGGGTAATTGCAGCATTACCCCGTAATTCAATTTGCGCACCCATTCGATTTAATTCAGGTACGTGCATAAAACGATTTTCAAAAATGGTTTCCGTTACCGAACCCATACCTTCAGCAATACTATTCATCACTAAAAATTGTGCCTGCATATCTGTCGGGAAAGCAGGGTAAGGTGCCGTGGTGACATTCACCGCTTTAGGTCGCGCACCATCACGCATTTTTACCGACATCCAATCTGCGCCTGTATCAATTTCTGCGCCGGCTTTTTCTAATTTTAATAATACAGAATCCAAAATATCAGGGCGCGTATTTTTCAACATAATATCGCCGCCACTGATAACGCCAGCAATTAAATACGTCCCTGTTTCAATACGATCGGGCATCACGGTATAGGCGCAACCAGATAATTTTGGCACTCCGTGAATGGTCAGCGTATCTGTGCCAATCCCTTCAATTTGCGCACCCATGGCTTGTAGACAATAAGCCAAATCCACTACTTCAGGTTCACGGGCTGCATTCTCAATAATGGTTGTACCTTCCGCTAATGTAGCTGCCATCATTAAATTTTCGGTGCCGGTCACAGTGACTTGATCCAACACCATGCGCACACCTTTAAGGCGTCCGCCTTTTACCCGCGCTGTTATATAGCCTTCATTCACACCAATTTCAGCACCCATGGCTTCCAAACCTTTAATATGCAAATCCACCGGACGACTACCAATCGAACAACCACCAGGTAATGCCACATGCGCATAACCAAAACGCGCGACCAACGGCCCTAATACTAAAATCGAAGCGCGCATAGCTTTCACTAATTCATAGGGTGCTTCGCATTCTTGTAGACCATTCGCATTAATCGTCACCTGCAAATCATTTTGACTCACCACAGCGCCCATACGACGAATTAATTCCAACATACTGGTAACATCTTGCAAGCGCGGCAAATTATGAATAATTAAAGGTGATTCAGACAATAAACTGGCTGCTAAAATAGGTAATGCCGCATTTTTAGCGCCGGATATGCGCACTTCGCCTTTCAAGGTTTGTCCGCCAGTAATCATTAATCGATCCACAA
>CAXNEI010000131.1:0-4683 GCA_964201195.1 Gammaproteobacteria bacterium | reverse complement strand
GTCGTCCACAATTTGCTTCTGGTGCTGTGGTCGCTGGTTTTTCTAATGGCAAATTAGCGGTGCTCGATGAAAAAACCGGATTACCTATTTGGGAAAAAAGTTTAGCGCAAGCCAAAGGAAAATCGGAATTTGAGCAGCTTAGTGATATTGATGGTGATTTTGTTATTACCAATAACATGCTCTATGTGGGTAATTATCAAGGGCAAGTAGCAGCCATTGATTTATTTTCCGGTCGAGTGATTTGGACCCGAGATATTTCTACCTATGTAGGTTTATTTGAAGATTCTGGGCAGCTTTACGTCAGTGATAGTGACGGTATTATTTGGGCGTTAGACAGTGCAACGGGAAGCACCTTATGGTCGCAGCCTGGGCTTAAAGCGCGACAATTATCCGCGCCAACGCTTTATGATGATCTAGTTGTTGTTGGTGACTTTGCTGGTCATTTACATCTGTTATCCAAACAAGAAGGACAATTTGTTGGGCGACTGCACATTGATCGCCACGGAATAAAAATTCAACCGCAACTCTATCAAGATAATTTATTAGTAATGGGACAAAGCGGGCAACTGGTCATGCTTGGGAAAAAACAATGAGTAGAAAAATTACCATCGCCTTAGTGGGTCGACCTAATGTAGGAAAATCCACTTTATTTAATTGCTTGACGCGATCTCGTGCGGCGTTAGTTGCGGATATTGCGGGTCTGACTCGCGATCGACAATATGGCGAAGGATTAATAGAAGAACATGCTTTCCGCGTCATCGATACCGGTGGATTATCTTCCGAGCAAGCAGCGGAAGGTGTTTATGTAAAAATGGCCGGCCAAGCGCTACAAGCCGTAGAAGAAGCCGATGTGATTTTCTTTTTAGTCGATGCACAAAAAGGCGTGGTGCCAGAAGACCAATGGATTGCGCAAGAATTACGAGAAGCCAATAAACCCATTATTCTGGTAGTAAATAAAATAGATGGCCGCAATGAAAATATTGTGCTGGCAGAATTTTATTCCTTAGGTTTTCCTTTTCTTTATGCGATTGCTGCTGCTCATGGTCGCGGTATTAGTGCGTTGATTGATTATGCTTTTGCATCATTACCGGAATTATCTCTAGAGGAAGAAGATCCATTTCTGTCTTTTTCTACTAATGCTATTCGTGTCGCTATTGTGGGTCGACCTAATGTAGGAAAATCCACTTTAATTAATCGCTTATTAGGTGAAGAGCGCGTAGTGGTATACGACGAACCAGGCACCACCCGCGACAGTATTTATATTCCCTTCAAGCGTTTTGAAAAAGACTATACCTTGATTGATACAGCGGGTATTCGTAAAAAAGGCCGGGTTGATACAGCGATTGAAAAATTCTCTGTGGTAAAAACCCTAGCAGCAATCGATAGTGCCCATGTGGTTATCATGATTATCAATGCTCACGAAGGCGTGGTAGAGCAAGATTTGCATTTATTGGGATATATTATCGAAGCCGGCCGTGCATTAGTGATTGGTTTAAATAAATGGGATGGCTTAGAGCAAGAAGAAAAACAAAAAATCGTGGCTGATGTCAAAAGGCGGTTAACTTTTGCTGATTTCGCTAAAGTATTACCTATTTCCGCTTTGCATGGCACAGGAGTAGGGCACCTCTATCGATGGATTGATCAAGCGCACGCTGCAGCCGGTGTTCGAGCCAATACTCATGAAGTCACTCAATTGCTTGAGCAAGCGGTGGAAGCTTATCAACCGCCTATGGTGCGCGGTCGTCGAATTAAATTGCGTTATGCTCATATGGGCGGCACCTATCCGCCGACTATTGTTGTTCATGGTAATCAAACCCAAGATGTGCCTACTAGTTATAAACGTTACTTAATTAATTTTTTCCATGAAAAATTAAATCTAACGGGAACACCGCTACGGGTAGAATTTAAAACTGGAGAAAATCCTTTCGCTGGTCGACGAAATACCTTAACACCACGACAAAAATATAAGCGTGAGCGTTTAATGAAACATGTGCGAGGGAGTAAAAAGAAAAAATAGGCTTCCCCCTTTGAAAAAGGCGCTTTTTGCATAAATTCAAGGGGCCGTTCGGGCTGAGCTTGTCGAAGCCTATCCTGAATATGGTTGACCCTTCGACAGGCTCAGGGTGAACGGATCACCTTGTAAAGATAGATTCCCGCCTGCGCAGGAATGACACAAATATTATGAATATTGCCGATTATTTAAAACAATCAAATGTATTATTGCCTAATTCTAATACGGCTCGTCTCGATATAGAGCTTCTACTCACTCAAGTATTAAGCGTCTCTCGCACTTATTTGTTAGCTTATCCAGAACAACTTATTTCTCCCGAACAAAAACAACTTCTCGATCAATTCATTGCGCAACGCCAACAAGGCTATCCCATCGCTTATCTATTGGAGAAGCGCGATTTTTGGAATTTAACCTTAACGGTGAATAATCAAGTATTAATTCCGCGGCCTGAAACCGAATTATTGGTGGAGCTAGTATTAGAAAAAATTAAAGGAATTAATAATCCAAAGATTCTCGATTTAGGCACTGGCTCTGGTGCGATAGCATGTGCTGTTGCACAGGAACGTCCCGATGCTTCAATTGTTGCAGTGGATCGTCAAGAAGCAGCTATTCAAGTAGCGATAGAAAACGCTCGGCGCCACCAATTAAATAATATTAATTATATCGTTTCCCATTGGTGCGATGCTTTAGCAATAAATAATAAGGCAGAAAAGTTTGATGTCATTGTTTCTAATCCACCCTATATCAAATCTACTGATCCGCATTTACAACAAGGGGATGTACGTTTTGAACCGCAATCTGCATTAATTGCTGGAGAGGATGGTTTAGCAGATATTAAAAAAATTATTCAACAAGCTAAATTGCATTTAATGCCACAGGGCGTTTTATTATTAGAGCATGGTTACGATCAAGCGTCTGCTGTCAGAGACTTGTTGGCTATGCAAGGTTATCAGTCCATTGCCAGCCATTGCGATTTAGCCGGAGTGGAGCGGGTGACGGTAGGGGTAGAGCTATTACGCTGAAATTATATTAATCTCGCGTTTTTCGTTTGAATCACTGTTAATCTTGCGTTTTTCACGCTATTCTGTCACTAATCTTGCATTTTTCACTTGTTCAGCGTAGCAAATCCATGGTGAGTTTAATATTTCCTAAAGATATAAGTGAGGCTAAACAGCTTGCTGCTCAAGTAAAGCTCGGCAAGCTCAACCGCATTCGTCAGGGTATTTATACTGATGCCAACCCAGATCAAATATCTGCGCTAGTCACTTCGCGTTGGTATGAAATAGTTGAGCATTTATGTGATCAACCTGTGGCAGCTTATCGCACAGCCGTTGAATTAAAACCTCATCGGGGTCGAGTTTTTGTCGTCGCTAATGTGCAGAAGCGCCGACGACTTGCGGTGACTAGCGAATTAATCATTGATGTATTGCCTGGTAACAGCAAATTACTCACAGAACCTTTTGTTCCTGCATTATTAAGAAGTGCATTACCTCGACAATTGATGGAAAATCTTACTTCCAGTCGATCTCGTGCAGAAGCAATTAAATCATTAGGTCGCTCATGGGTTGAGCAAACACTCAGTAAGTTTTATCTCATGCGTGGTGAAATAGTATTGAATGAAATTCGTGATCAAGCACGCACTGCAGCAAAAGCTTTAGGTTTGGCAGCTGAATTTATTCAGTTAGATAAAATGATTAGTGCATTGCTTACCACTAGACCGATAGAAAATCATTTAACGACTCGATTAGCGATTGCCACTGCTAAGGGTGAGCCTTTTGATGCGCAGCGACTTCAACGTTTTGAGCTACTTGCAGATTATTTAAATCAGTGTTCCTTTGAGCCGGTGCCTTATATTTATAACGCAGCGTCTTGGCGTAATATGGCTTTTTTCGAAAGTTACTTTTCTAATTTCATTGAAGGCACGGAATTTTTAATTGAAGAAGCCGAAGAAATTGTTTTTTCTCGTCATCTCATTGAATCGCGACATGCGGATAGCCACGATATTATGGCAGTATTTGATTTGGTCAGTGATTATCAAGAAATGTCTATCACGTCGGATTCTGCCGATGCTTTTATTAAACTCTTGCAAAAAAATCATCAACTCATGATGGTGCAGCGACCGGATAAACACCCCGGAGTTTTTAAGGCTAAACCGAATCAAGCTGGCGACAGTATTTTTGTGTTGCCCGACTATTTGATCGGTACTTTAACGCAGGGCTTTAAGCTTTATCAAACAGTTTCTCCAGGATTGGCGCGCGCTATTTTTATCCAGTTTCTGGTGAGCGAATGTCATCCTTTCGACGATGGTAATGGGCGATTATCTAGAATTATGCTGAATGCTGAATTACATGCGGCGGAGCAGCATAAGTTAATTGTGCCCACCGTACATAGAGAAAGTTATTTAAATGGATTGCGACAAGCCACCAGAGAAGGCAAATTTCGCACTTTGGTAAAAGTGTTTTTTCAGTTGCAACGTTATACTGCTGCATTGGAGTGGTCTGACTATGGCGAAGTAAGAAAACAATTAGAGTCGCATAAAGCCCATCGTTTGCCTGATGAAGGTCTTGCTGAATTCAATCGGCATATTCGACACTATCAAATGGATTTTCCGGTATCGTGATTCTATTTTTATTGGCTATTACTCGTCGCTGAGGTTTGTAAAATGAATGACG
>CAXNEI010000130.1:0-4690 GCA_964201195.1 Gammaproteobacteria bacterium | reverse complement strand
TTATTTGGCAGCCGCGTGCTATGCCCAATTCAATGATAGTTGCGAATAATGCGCCCTCAGTTGAATATTCAGTGATGTTAGAGCCCACTCAAAAGCATTATTTGGTGGGTTTAGATTTGCCGATTCCTTTAAGTGAGCAAATAGGGCTTAGCCGTGACTTTAATCTGTTATCCCGCAAGCCCGTCAATGCGCTGTTGAAATACGATCTCATTTCTTTTTTAACTTACCAATTGGATGCGAGTTTACCCAGTTGGATTTATAGTCGTGAAACAGAATTGCCGGTTCATGATGAAAATGTACGGGCTCGTGCTTTAGCGCAACAATGGATAGCAGAAGCGCAGGGTGATCCGGCGGTGTATACCAATCGAATTTTAAATTGGTTTCGGCAAGATAAATTTATTTATACTTTGGAGCCGGGTGCTTTACCCGATCGTGCCATTGATCGATTTTTATTTGATACTAAAGCCGGTTTTTGTGCGCATTACGCCAGTGCCTTTGTCTATTTATTACGTGCAGCCGGTATTCCTGCGCGAATGGTGGTGGGTTATCAAGGCGGTGAATTAAATCCACTGGGGCATTATGTGTTAGTCCATAGTTATGATGCCCATGCGTGGGCAGAAGTGTGGTTAGAGCATCGCGGTTGGGTGCGAGTGGATCCCACTTCTTTTGTGGCGCCTGAGCGAATTATGAATGGCGCTGAAGCAGTAATGAGTCAACAGAAAAATAAAATGGGTTCGAATTTATTAGATATGCGAAATTATCGGACCAATCCTCTCGTGCGAAAAATTCGGTTGTCGTTAGATTATATGAATTATGCCTGGAATCAGAATGTGGTGGGATATAATCAAGATCGCCAAGAAAAACTGTTGTCTGGATATTTTAATTTAACCACTCTCTATCAGCGAGTCGCTTGGATGATGAGTGTGTTAGGTATTATTATCGTGGTGGTGGCGGCTTATTTATTTCGCTCGAAATCGAGCTTAAAGAAGAATCCTTTGGATCAAGCCTATTTACGCTTTTGTCAGCGTATGGCAGGATTGGGCCTGCCACGACAAACCGGTGAAGCACCGAATAAATTTTGCCAACGGATTCAGCAAAAGCGACCCGCAATAGCGGCGACAGCTATCAAGATCACGGATTTATATATGCACTATCAGTATCAAAAAATTGAACGCCGCAAAAAAAATCAACAGGAAATTGCTCGGCAGATGAAAAAAGACATGAGATCTCTGTCTTGAAAAGGGCTGTTTGGTTTTTGTTATTTGCGATGACTCTGATGACTGGTTGCAGCAGTTTAGTATTTCGCTCATATGAACAATCGGTTCGTCCCCTGTTACAACAGTTAGATGCGCAGCCATCTGATAATGCTGTTGCTATGCTCGACGAAAATAAATTAATGGCATTAAATCATGGGCCAGATCAATTACTCTATTGGTTAGAAAAAGGCCGCATAGCGCAAATTCAAGGCGATTTTTCCTCCAGCCTACAAGCCTTTACTCAGGCAATGGCGATTGTGGATCAACAAGCTGCGAGGCCGCTGATTGACTTAAGTGATTTAGGTCAGCAAAGTTTATCTTTAGCGGTGAATGATAAAGTGCGCGACTATGTGATGCCGGCGGATCAGCGAAGTTTTTTGCAGGCTTTTCAAGCGCTGAATTATTTATTTTTGCATCGATTAGACAGTGCAGCGGTGGAGGCGCGGCGTGAAGGCCAACTCTATCAGCAGGCAGTTGATCGCAATCAAACAGCCGGTCGATATGTAGAAAAACAAGTGCATCGCTTGCATTTGGATGAGGGTGAATTTAATAAAACGACTGAAGCGCATTCAAAATCCTTGCCTACACCTGCGTATTTACCCAAATATTCTTTTTTAAATGCCTATGGTTTTTTTGTGAGTGGTTTGGCCTTTGAATTAAATCATCAATTAAATGATGCGATGATTGAATATAAAAAAGCTTTAGCGTTAAATCCCAGCAATATTTTTATTCAGCAACGGTTAACCCGGCTGAATAAAAAAGCGCAACCTGCTACCGCAGAAGTTATTGTGATTTATGAACAAGGTTGGGTGCCAAGCTTATCGGAAGCGCGTGCGCCTTTTGTCTGGGATAATCATTTAGCGTGGTTGTCTTTGCCCGGTTATCGTGAGCCTTGGTTACCTCCTTCTGGTTTTGTCTTACAGCTAGACCAAAACAAAAATGTGCTCATCAGCCAGCCATTGGTTGATGTGTATGGTTTGGCAGTGCAGTCATTAAGAGAGCGTTCTGGTGCTTTAATGATTAGGCAAATTATGCGGTTAGCCGTTAAAATTAACCTGAGTGCACGAGCACAGCAGCAAGCTGGTAATGTGGGTGTGGTGTTGTCAGATATTTATAATGCGATTTCTGAGCAAGCAGATTTGCGTACTTGGTTAAGCTTGCCGCATAGCGTGCAGTTGGCCAGTATTGCATTAAAGCCGGGTTCGCATACGCTGCTTTGGCGTGATCAGCAAACCGGTTTAGCTCAACCCTTGACGTTGGTGGTATCCGCTCATCAAATTTACTTGGTGCGCGTTATCAATACAGGCCATAGGTTTTATGTGCAGACGGTAGCCTATAAGAATACTTTGTTGTAGTCTCGCTCTTCTGGATCAAATAACTATGAGGTATAAGGATATGCTATCCACTGTTAAACAAATGGGCGGTCTTGGGCTCATCAGTTTTATTGTATTATTGGCAGGATGCGCTTCCACTGCAGAAAAAACGCAAATCAGTATCATTGATCAGGGCGCTTCCCAAGTAAAAGCTTTTTACTTTACTGATGGTCTTGCTGTAGAGCAGATGCAAGGCGAATATCAGAATGGTTTATATCGTGGGCGTGTGGTGTTGCGTAATACCCGTAATCAAATGCGTCAGCTGCAATATCAATTTACTTGGTATGACACACAAGGCAATATGGTAGATTTCGATGATTCTGCTTGGACGCCAATTATTTTATATGGCAAGGGTGAAAAATCGGTAGCGGCTATTGCGCCCATAGCGAAGATAGCTGGATTTAAAGTCAGTATTCGTGATTTGAAAGCGACCAAGATATTTAAAACTAACTTTTTAGGCAAGTATTAATACGGAGCATAATGTAATGATGCGATTTCTTTTTAAAGTAGGCAGCTACGCACTGTTGGCTATGATGCTGTTTGGTTGCGCAAGTAAAGTGGAATATGGCGATGCGCAAGCTGTCGAAACAGTGAATGCGCATTTCGGTTCAACCGATTTACAGCAAATCGCTGCAAAAATGGTGGACTCTATGCTGACCACGCCAAGCATCATTGTAATGACTGCGCATAAAAAACCCGTATTAGTGGTGGATGTTGTCCGTAATAAAACTCTGGAGCATATTGATACGGAATCAGTGACGGATACCATCGTTAATAAATTATTGCGCTCAGGAAAATTTAACTTTGGACAAAAAGCGGGTGCCGAGCACTTGATTTATGGCAATTTAAGCAGCATTACCAAGAGCAATAATAAAACCGAAGATGTCTATTATAAATTTACCCTCAAAATGCAAAATATTTCTACTGGATTGCTGGAGTGGCAAGAAGAGAAGGAAATTCGTAAACAAGTGAATCGAACGTTTTTTGGATTATGATTATTTTCAATAAATGTATTGCATTATTTTTGTTGTGCTTATTCCTCAGCGGGTGCGCTAAAAAAATCGAGCCCGTCAATTTAACGCTAGTATTTTCGGGTAATTTATTGGGTGAGCTAGAGCCTTGTGGTTGTACTATGGAAGGTGACTTCGGTGGTATTAAACGACAAGCCTCTGTGCTAGCGCAATTAAGACAACAAGATCCGAATTTATTATTAGTGTCTACTGGAGCTTTGTTAGATAACCAGTTGGCAACCGCCCAAGTAAAAAATCAATATATCCTTAAGGGCTTTCAGCAACTCAAGTATGACGCTATTGCGTTGCAAGAGCGTGATCTAGCCTTTGGCTCTATTTTTTTAAAATCGACTCCTCTACCTTGGTTAGATAAAATAAAACAGCAAATCGTCAAAGGCATAGAAGTTGTTTTGGCAGCGGATTCAAACAAACCTAAAGCTTTTGCTGAACAACAGTTAACAATTTTATTTGCACAAGAAAAACCTCCTACATTGGCAGGCGTAGATATTTTAATTATTCCTAACAATACAGCTGAATATTTAGCACCTGAATTAAGCGGGCGAACTTTAATTCTGCGGCCGGGTAATCAAGGGCAAAAATTAGGTGTGTTGCGTATTAAAGTGAATAAAGGTCAAATTCAAACCTATAACCAAACAGTGCATGCCTTGGGCAAAAATATTGCTGATGCACCGAGTTTGAAAAGCTGGTATGACCAATATAATGCAGCGGCTAAAAACTTTTATTTAGAGCGGGCAAAAATCAGTGCGCAGTTTGAGCAAAAACCGGCTTATGTGGGTGCAGAGACCTGTGGCACTTGTCACACCCAGGAGATGAAGATTTGGCAGGCGTCGCAACACAGTCATGCATTAGCGACATTAAAACAAGTGAATAAACAATTTGATCCTGAGTGTGTAAATTGTCATGTGGTGGGTTATAACAAGCCCGGTGGTTTTATCGATGAATTTCTGACGCCGCAATTAGCCAATGTACAATGTGAATCTTGCCATGGTTCTGGTATTTCGCATGTACAAGCGCCTGGCTTAAATAAAAT
>CAXNEI010000129.1:0-4692 GCA_964201195.1 Gammaproteobacteria bacterium | reverse complement strand
ATTCACCAATATGTAGACCAGGCGAAGAAAAAGCAGAGAATTTATATTGCTAGGAAGCCATCGCCGCACCATCCTTGGCGTAAAACGGCAGCTTGTTGAGCTTTAGTTCAAGGTATGAAAAAGGGGACATTTTAACTTTGGGTTGACACACAGAAAAGTAAATAATTTTTAGCTTATGAGCTCTAGCTTATTGATCCCAATTGAAAAAATTTTCCGTCACTCCAAATGCCTAATAGCAGATCATTGAATGGCGAGGGTACTGCCCACTCCACCAGCTGATAATAAACATTGCGATGGATTAAGGCAGTTAATTTATCTCTTACCAATAAATAGGGTGCCGGCTGATTATTTTTTTGTTCAACATGAATAGGATGTTGTTGATCAGCAATAATATGATCGCCTACCTGTGTAGTGAAAATTAATTGTTGTGCTTTTCCCTCACCTTGCTGAGTAACTTGTGTTGCGACAAAAGGCGCATCTTCCACTTGAATTCTGACTTTTTCTACCGGGGTAACCAAATAATAACAACCATCCTTCTCATGACGCAAAATCCGAGAAAATAATTGCACCATGCGATGCCGAGTAATAGGCGAGTTTTGATAATACCAAGTGCCGTCTCTGGCAATACGCATGGGAATATCACCACAAAAAGGCGGATTCCATAAATGCACAGGCGGATATTTTTCTGATAAGCGAATGGCGTTAGGATCGGTTGACTCCATTAACGATTGCGCAAAATTAAAGGGATTCCAAGCGGAGTTCATGATTGCGCAAGATAGGTTTTCAGCACGCGATGCAACTCAGCATCTTTCACCGGCTTAGCAATATAATCATCCATGCCTGCGTCTAAACATAATTGTTTATCCTGGGGCATGGCATTGGCAGTCATCGCAATAATGGGCGTACGTTTTTCAGCATCAAGATTATTTTGCTGCTCAAACAAACGAAATTGCATTGCCGCTTCATAGCCATCCAGCACCGGCATCTGACAATCCATCAACACCAAATCGAATTTTTTAATTTTTAATATTTCTATGGCTTGCTGACCATCGGCAACAATTTCTACTGCACAGCCTAATTTTTTTAATCGATTGACTGCCACCATTTGATTCACTTGATTATCTTCAACGACTAATACTGTGCAATTAAATTCCGTATGCGCAAAGTTTTCTGTGGTGACTAAAATAGAATCCGTAGACGTTTGAGTTAGCCTGTCTTGCACACTCATGGCGTTTTCTGCATCAGCCTGCTGAACTTTAATAGTAAATGCAAAAGTACTGCCTTTGCCATATTCACTGGTCACTTGCAAAGTGCCGCCCATTAATTGGGTTAGCTGTCGACATAAAGACAAGCCTAACCCTGTTCCACCATATTGTCTGGCCGTAGAAACCTCGGCTTGAGAAAATTGCTCAAAAATACTGTCTAATTTTTCCGGCTGAATACCAATACCCGTATCAATCACTTCAAAGCGCAATTCTATTTCAGCGCCTGTTGCTGCAATTAATTCAACGGTTAATTGAATAGAGCCTTGCTCGGTGAATTTTACTGCGTTACCTATGAGGTTATAGAGTATTTGTTTGAGTCTTGTGGGATCACCTTTTACTAAG
This sequence comes from Gammaproteobacteria bacterium, assembly GCA_964201195.1. Classification (GTDB taxonomy): domain Bacteria; phylum Pseudomonadota; class Gammaproteobacteria; order Pseudomonadales; family JAHFSE01; genus JAHFSE01. The sequence continues at coordinate 3,085 of CAXNEI010000129.1, read as the reverse complement.
CGAGGAATTTTATTTTTTTCCTGAAAAACCAGTTGAATTTTTTTATGTTCGCAGAGTTTTCCTAATAAACCCAATACCTCTTGGATAGCTTCAGTTAAATCAAAATTAATTTGCTCTAAAGTTAATTTGCCTTCACGCACTTTGGAAAAGTCTAAAATATCATTTAACAATGTCAGCAAAGTATTACTGGATCGATGGGCTATTTCTACGTAACGTCGCTGCTCTTCAGAAAGCTGGGTATCTTTTAGGGCTTCTAGCATGCCCAATACACCATTCATTGGCGTACGCAATTCATGGCTAATGTGCGCAAGAAAATGTTGTTTATTTTTGACGCGCTCAGCAAATTCTTGCTGCGCCTCTATCAAGGCTAACGCAGCGGCATTACTTTTTGCACAAGCTCGACGCCATAACACCACCGCAACAACCAAAGCAATGGCGAAAACAACCGAGAGAAAATTTAAGAAAATCCACATGTCATGCTCCTAACTACACATGACTCATTTTGATGAGGCAAACCATGGTTCATTGAGTATAGAGCGGGTTTCAAACCAAGTGCAGAATTATACGGATAATAATAATCCCTTAACCTTTTATACTTTACGATGCCTGTTAACATTGCCCATGCGAACACTGATATCCATGAGGAACTCAAAGAAAGCATCTTTCTCATCCTCAATAACCCGATTATAAAAATCAGAATGGCGTAATGCCACTGCGCCATGAACCAAAGCCCAAGCAGCGCAAATGTGGAAATAAGGCGGCACATCTGCCAAGCGGCCTTCACTAATTCGTGCTTGAACAATTTCTACCAATTTATCGGTATTAGACACCCGAATACGATGCAGCTTCTCCATTAATTCAGGCACCGCATGTTCCGCTGTACACTTCGCTTCCAAACGATCAAACAAGGCATAGCGATCGGGATCTTGCATGCGAAAATGGAAATAATCTCGCGCTAAACGATCCGCATTGTCTTCGGGATGAATCCGCTGAAATAATTCAGCCAGCTCTTCCTCATAGCGAATCATCAAGGTTAAATAAATCTCACTTTTACTTTGAAAATGCTTGTAGATAGTGCCTTTACCAATGCCCGCTTCATCAGCAATCATTTCCACGGTGACCTTATCTTCGCCATGAAGTAAGAATAACTTCAGCGCTGCTTGTAATACCGCTTCTTCACGCCGATAAAATTCCCGCGCCTTCTCACTCATCTTCGAAAAATCAACCATGAAGCTCTCTCGCTCTGTTCGATAATAAAAGGGCCCTAACAAGGTGGAGGCGAGCATACTGCAACTGCCTCTCGGTGTTAACTTTTTTCATGCAAATCATTTAAATTAACATACACTTAAGGGTGCCATTGTTATTTACTCTAGGGATATCTCATGCCACTGTTTCAGCGCATAGCGCAGTTTATTATCGCCTGGCTTAATCAGGATGTGCGCCCACTGGCAGCGCAGCTCTGCGATTACCAACATCTGCGCCATGAGGTCAAACCCTGCGATGTCATTTTGCTAGAGGGTCGCTCGCGAATCAGTAATATCATCCGCTTAATTACTAACAGCCCCTGGACACACGCCGCACTTTATATTGGCCGCTTACAAGATATAGAAGATCCTGCGCTACGCGCCACCTTGGCAGAACAATTACCTACCGCAGATCCCGATGCGCAGTTCATTATTGAAAGCATGCTAGGCTCAGGCACACTGGTCAACGTACTCTCTATCTATGAAAATGAGCATTTGCGTATTTGTCGAGCGAAAGGCTTATCTTACCGAGACACCCAAGAAGTGATTCGCTACAGCATTAGTCGCCTAGGCAGCGAATATGATGTTCGCCAAATTTTCGATCTCGGACGATTCCTATTTCCCTGGTTTCTATTACCAAAACAATGGCGCTCTAGTTTATTTGAACGCAGCATGAGCAGCTCTACCCGCACAGTATGCTCCACTATGATCGCAGAAGCTTTCGGTTTTATTCAGTTCCCTATTTTGCCGCTGGTGAAGCGCAACAGCGAGCAAGGCGTGCAATTGTTTCGTCGCAATCCAAAACTCTGCGTGCCCTGCGATTTTGATTACTCACCTTATTTTGAAATCATCAAATATCCCTTCATGGATTTCTCTCTCCATGCGGATTATCGGCTACTCCCCTGGTATGGCAATACGGTGCTCAGCGGTGATGAAGCACGTTTTTACACGCCCAATGACCCACCACCACCCCCTTCATCACATGCACAACCCAATGCTACGGAAAATACAGAAACCAATCTCTACTCTTTTCATGCAGAAAAACTCAAAGCTATTTTTGGCAAGGATGTATCTAAGTCTTGATAAGAATTGACAGCCTCGCTCTCAAGTTGCATCATCGCCAGCTCTTTTTTATTGATGATGAGGCGAGGTTCACATGTCACAAGTACAAATCGATGGCTTAACTATTACTGGTCAACTCACTGAAGACTATAAAAGCGTCTTCACCCAAGAAGCCGTATCTTTTTTGGCCTCTTTAGTCAAAGAATTCAAACCTCGTCTCGACCAACTCCTGCAAGATCGCATAGCTGCACAAGCTAAAATCGATGCTGGTGCCCTACCCGATTTTTCGCCTGAAACCAAAAATATCCGCGAAGACGATTGGAAAATTCTCGGCATTCCTACAGATCTACAAGATCGCCGAGTAGAAATTACCGGCCCCGTAGATCGTAAAATGGTGATTAATGCACTTAACGCCAACGTAAAAATGTTCATGGCGGATTTTGAAGATGCACAATCCCCTACTTGGGATGGCGTAGTACAAGGCCAAATCAATTTACGCGATGCCAATTTAGGCACCATCAGCTACACGGCGCCAGAAACCGGTAAGCAATATAATTTGAAAGAAAACCCTGCGATGCTGATCGCTCGTGTGCGCGGTTTGCATTTACCTGAAAAACATATTCTATTAAATGGCCAACCAATCCCTGGTTGCTTAATGGATTTCGGTTTATATTTTTTCCATAATTATAAAACCCGTGCAGCACGTGGCATGGGTGGCGTTTATTATTATGTACCGAAATTACAAAGCTATCATGAAGCCGCCTGGTGGGATGATGTTT
>CAXNEI010000128.1:0-4719 GCA_964201195.1 Gammaproteobacteria bacterium | reverse complement strand
TTATTAGCGACTGCGATTGTGATTGAACTGAAAAAAGGCCATTCAGTATGAAAAAATATCTTTTCTCCAAAACCAGTTTATTGCTATTAGCTATGATCACCTGTGTGTTAGTGGCTTTTATTCCTTATTTGGGCCGCGGCTATCGTTTTGACCTAACGGAAAATCAACTCTTCACCTTATCGCAAGGATCAAAAAATATTGTTCAGCGACTGGATAAACCCATTACGCTGACTTTGTTTTTCTCTAATGAACAAACTAAATCAATTCCTGAGCTGAGAAATTATGCCCAGCGTGTGCGTGATTTATTGCAAGAATATGCGCTTTTATCGGACGGAAAATTAAAATTTATCGAAGTGGATCCTGAGCCTTTTTCCGAAGCAGAAGATCAAGCCAGCAGTGCAGGTTTAAAATCCGTGCCTTTATCAGAAAATAGCGATCCCATTTATTTTGGTGTGTTAGGCGCAAGTCAACAAGGCGCTAATCAACAAAGTGGTCAGGAGGTGATTCCTTTTTTCAGCCCTACGCGAGAGAAGTTCCTCGAATACGATATTAGCCAACTGATTTATCGCTTAGCCCATCCGCAATTACATAAAATAGGCTTATTAACTTCCTTGCCCATGCGTGGTGGTTTTGATGTGCTGCAACAAAAACCTACACAAGCTTGGGTGGTGTTATCGCAATTAGAAAAACTCTACAAAGTTCAAGATATTCCGCTCGATGTGAAAAAAATCGATCCTGATATCGATATGCTGATGTTAGTGCATCCGAAAAATCTATCACAAAGCACTTTATATGCGTTGGATCAATTTGTTTTGCGTGGTGGAAAATTAATGGTGTTTGTGGATCCTTGGGCAGAAACCGATACGGCTGAACATGAATCTCATAGTTCCGATCAATTAACGCCTCTATTTAAACAATGGGGAATTTTTTGGTCCGCCAATCAAGTGGTTGCCGATGATCAATTCGCTTTGCCGGTCAATAAACCGGGTAGTTCACAGCCAGAGCGTCATTTAGGGGTCATTGGTTTACGTGATGCCAGTTTTGCGAAAAATAATCCAGTGACCGATCGATTAAATTCAGTGAATGTTGCTACCGCGGGTAATCTGCAACCGATCAAAGGCGCAACAACGCATTTCGTTTCGCTGATGCGTTCCAGTCATCAAGCCATGATTATGCCGCGAGCACCTTTTGAAAATTTGCAAGACGCTAACGAATTATTGAAAACATTTAAATCCACAGGGAAAAGTTATACGGTGATGGCGGATATTAGTGGGCCAGCAAAAACTGCTTTCCCACAAGGTGCTCCCGATGCTGAATTAGCGAGTGAGCCACGGATTATTCAATCGAAACAACCCATTCATGTAGTCGTTATCGCCGACACAGATATTTTAACGGATCGTCTGTGGGTGCAAGTGGAAGAATTTTTTGGTCAGCTGGTAGCAGATCCTATTGCTAATAACGGTGATTTAATCACGAATTTAATGGATTATTTATCCGGTAGCCCTGATTTAATTCAAGTGCGTCAGCGAGCGCCGTATCAGCGGCCGTTTGATCGAGTGAATCAATTACAGTTGCGTACTGAGCAAGCTTTCCGAAAAAGCGAACACGCTTTGGAAATACATCTAGCTGAAACCGAAAAACAATTAACTGCGCTGCAACATACAGGGCAAAACAATGCTGCCGCAGATTTATTGCCACAGCAAAAGAAAACGCTGGAAAAATTCCAGCAGCAGAAATTAAAAATTCGCAAACAGCTGCGTGATGTTCGTCATCAACTGGATAAAGATATTGAAAACCTCGGCATGTGGTTGAAGATGATTAATATCTTGCTGGTGCCGATTCTGCTCACGTTAGTGGCTTTGGGTTTTGCTTGGCGGAAGCGGCAGAGAAGAGGGTGAGAGATAGGGAAAGTTATGTAAATTGGCAATCGGATTGACAATTTACATAAGTTTTGCGGTTTATGAGAGCACTTCAGAGGATTATTGCCGACTAATTTTTAGTCGTTTTTTGTCCGGTCGGATTATGCATATAAAGCCGCATAGCGGCTTATTGACGGTAGGCAGGTCGTTTACGGCCTGCAAAAAAGAATAGATGAATGGTTCGTCCCGTGGGGACGATTGAAATGAGCGCATAATTTTTAGTTATTCAGTCGTCCCGCTGGGACGAAGAATTTTTTTGTTTATCTCTTTAAGCAGGCCGTAAACGACCTGCCTACCCTCAGTGACTGCTACGCAGTCAGGCAAGTTCGGATGGGTATATAGATAGGGATTGGATATTTCAATGAACACAAAAAACATTTTATTAGTCGGTGGCACCCACGGTAATGAACTCACCGGGGTATATTTAATTCAGCAGTGGCAACAACAGCCTGAGTTAATTCAGCGCGCAGGTTTTACTACTCATACTTTATTAGCGAACCCAGCAGCCATTGAAAAAAATAAACGTTATGTGGAAAAAGACCTGAATCGTTGTTTTAGCCAGCAGGATTTAGACAATCCTCAGTTGCATTTATTAGAAGAAATTCGGGCAAAAGAAATTGTGCAGCAGATAAAAAATGATGCAATCGATTTTGTGATAGATCTGCATACGACTACCAGCAATATGGGCGTCACTTTAGTGATTCAAGATAATTTGCCGCGTACTTGCCGAGTCGCTGCTTATGTGCAAAGTAAAATGCCGGACGCACATATTTTTTATGAACCTTGTGACTGGGCAGAGAGCGTTTATTTATTTTCTCTTGGCAAAATGGGCGGCATCTTAATTGAGGTAGGGCCTACGCCGCAGGGATTATTGCGCGCTGATATTTTTGAAAAAACCGCACAAGCCGTTCAGCATACCTTGGATGGTTTGGCTTTATACGATCAAGATGCATTATCCGCCAGTGAATTAACCGTTTATGAATTTCTCGAAAAAATTCCTTTTCCTCAGCAGAATAAACAATTGAATGGCATGGTGCATCCGCAGTTGCAGGATAGAGATTATCAGCCATTGAAAAAAGGTGATCCGTTATTTTTAACTTTTGCTGGTGAGACGCTAACTTATCAGGGTGAGGAAACGGTTTATCCGGTTTTTATTAATGAAGCGGCTTATTACGATACCTCTTACGGTATTGCGCAAGGTGTAACTTTGATGCGGAAAACTAAATTTTATATTTAATGCCTGCTTGTTTGAAAATGCTATTAGCAGTATGTCTGGATTTAATCGTACAGGGGACGCTCACGCAATTTTTGCCATCTTTGCACCAATACTCATGAGAACCTTTAGCCTGCCGGTACAGTGAATAACCATGCTGTTTAAGGATGCTGATTACTTGCTGATAAATGCCACTCATGCAGCGTTCAGGTTGGTATTGAATTGTAGATGTGTGTGTCGAGGCCCATGTTTTTTATTATTGAGATGATTCATGTTGAGTAAGTCAGGTAAAACTGTTTCAACTTCAGTGCGAATTTCATCAAGAGTAGCTGCTTCAACAACTAAACCCCGTAGGCTTGGGCTTGTAGCAATATAGACGCTAGCATCCTTATCAAAGATAACTTCTATCTTAATTAACAATGGAATACCTAGAGAGGCCAACAGCATAGAAAAAGGCCAATTTAACGGATACATAGTGTCAACCCCTAAAGACTAAACGTCTAACCATTATAGCTTTACGACTTTTTTTGACAATCACTAATAAATAATGGCGCTGCAGGAAGAATTGCTTTGCCTAATAAAGAAACGTTATCATGCCTCCCTCGGCCAATGGCCAAACAATAAACTATCTCAAGGAGTGAGTGATGAGTTCTCCAACCACAACAAGAAAATTATTCGCGCAACAAGAGTCGCTCTATGTTAATTCTTCTATTATCCCTGGCGCTGATGCGAAGTATGGTCTGCCACTGACTCAGCCTTTATCCAAGTTGATAGCTGCTGATGATATGCGCCAACCTTCTGTGGGGAGTTTTTATGATTTAGCGGGTACTGGAAATGAGGCTAGCGAAACAGAAGATGATTATGCACCACCGCTGCCAAAAAGAGAAAGAGAGATGACAGCTGAGGAGATAGCAGCGGTAGAAGCAAGAAAAACACAGCAGGCTGCTCAGCAGAAGCAAACGGGAATTATTCGATCAGAAGATGATTATGCTGTCCCTAGAACAGCGCTTGCTGAAAATGCTTATTGTTTTGCTTCTTCGTTCACAGATGATTCTCATTTTTCTGAAGAGGGCGCAGCAGATAGTGATGCTTCTGCCAATACAGCGAGAGTAGTAGGTGATAGTCCCGATGGTACGCCGCCGCCACGACCACCCTTATATACTATGGCCAGTAATACAGGCCAGGAGGAAACTTCTACTGATACCTATTTTATTCCTGCATTTCGGCAACGATCGAATACCGGAGTTTATGGTTTTGGGGAACCTGCACAAAAGCCTGCGCAATATGAATTAGCTTCTGCTCAGCAGATGCTGCCACCGGTGCCTGCTAGAATACCTCAGCGTGCGCAAGAATCTGATGGAGATGCTACAAAGCCTCGTACTTATATAGCAGCAGATCCTGAGCAACCGCAAAAGTATGATGCGAAAAAGCAAGTGATTGCTGATGAAGAAATGGATGCATTAGCGAAACGCTTGCAGTCCTATACTTATATTGCAGATCCACAACATCCCAATGCTTACCTTATAGTGGACCCCATAAAACGGACAATAGATTAAGAGGGTATCTGTCACGTTCGTAGCAAAACAG
>CAXNEI010000127.1:0-4776 GCA_964201195.1 Gammaproteobacteria bacterium | reverse complement strand
GACGGAAAAACACCGATGGATTTTGACTACAACGTGAAAGTCACGCGTAACGTAGTAGCGCTAGCTCATGCTTGTGGTGTTTCGGTAGAAGGTGAATTAGGTTGTTTGGGCTCGCTAGAAACAGGCGTTGCTGGCGAAGAAGACGGCTCAGGCGCTGAAGGTATTTTAAGTCACGATCAATTACTCACAGATCCTGAAGAAGCGGCATTATTTGTTAAGCAAACACAAGTGGATGCATTAGCTATTGCCATTGGTACCAGTCACGGCGCCTATAAATTTTCTCGTCCACCTACCGGAGATATTTTAGCAATCGATCGGATCAAAGCGATTCATGATCGTATTCCGGATACTCATTTGGTTATGCATGGTTCTTCTTCAGTGCCGCAAAATTGGTTGGCGATTATTAATCAGTACGGTGGAGAAATTGCAGAAACCTATGGCGTGCCCTTAACTGAAATTCAAGAGGGGATTAAACACGGTGTGCGTAAAGTCAATATCGATACCGATTTACGTTTAGCCTCTACCGGTAGTATTCGTCGTTTCTTGGCGAACAATAAAAGCGAATTTGATCCGCGAAAATATTTAAAAGAAACCATTACTGCTATGGCAGAGATTTGTGTGGAGCGTTATGAGGCTTTCGGTACTGCAGGGCAAGCGGATAAAATTAAAGTCTTGTCTTTAGAGTCAATGTCGAATCGATACAGTCAGGGTGAATTAGCGCCACGGGTTAAGTAATTATGTACGTTGAATTCGACAAACAAAGGTTAGTGATTGGCTTGCGACCTTTTAGCTTTGATAGTCCTGCTATCGAAGGTAAGGACGTGACGGGTTATAAATCCCACTACGGTTATGTGTTTGAAGAAACATTTCCCGATGTTATTCATCGTATGGGAAAACTAGACGTTTTACATTACCACGTGGCGGTACAATCTTTTAGTTTGCCGGATGCAACGGCGACGGCTTTTTTAATCCATGGTTATTATGATCATGCGGGATTATTAAAGCACGTTATTCAGTATTGGTTAGAGCGCAAAGTCAATGTGGTGGCTTTTGATTTGCCTGGCCATGGCTTATCCAGTGGTGATCCGGTTTCTATCCCTACTTTTGAACATTACCAAACTGTATTTAAAGCGGTTTTGCATTTAGCAAAAGATTGCGTGCATCCTTGGTATGCGTTAGGGCAAAGCACAGGTTCAGGAGTGATCGCCGATTATGTATTATCGGCTGGTTTTACTCAGCAAAACTGCCCGTTCAAAAAAATTATTTTAATGGCGCCGTTAGTGCGGCCGGTGCGTTGGCCGACGGTGCATTTTCTCTATTATGCGATTGGTTTATTTCGACCCTATGTGAAGCGGACTTTTGCGCGCAATTCTAGTGATAAAGCGTTTCTGCAATTCTTATGTGAAGGTGATCCATTGCAGTCACGCTTTTTATCATCGGAATGGGTGGGGGCTTTGTTGCGTTGGGTGCCGAAAATAACTCATGCGCAGCCGGTAGATCTTGCGCCGTTAATTTTGCAGGGCGATCAAGATACTACGGTGGAATTTCGCTATAACCTTAAAATACTCAAACAAAAATTCACTCAAGCAAAAATAGTGATGGTGCCCGGTGCTCGTCATCATTTGCCTAACGAGTCAGCGCATTTTCGCGATGATTTGTGGCGTGCGATGGATGAGTATCTACAGTTTGCTGTTCACTCACTCCCAAACAACTGCTGATCAATTAAATCACATAAACAGTGAATCACCAGTAAATGCACTTCTTGAATCCGTGCGGTAGAGTAAGCCGGCACCCGAATTTCAATGTCGTCAACAGATAAAATACTTGCCATGTGTCCGCCATCTTTTCCCGTGAGTGCAATCACATGCATTTCTCTGTCGTGCGCTGCTTGGATGGCTTGCACAATATTGGCCGAATTTCCGCTGGTAGAAATGGCTAATAAAATATCTTGTGGACGACCGAGCGCGCGAATTTGTTTGGAGAAAATTTCGTTGTAGCTGTAATCATTAGCGATGGATGTCAGGGTTGAAGTATCTGTGCTTAACGCAATTGCAGGTAGTGAAGGGCGTTCGCGTTCAAAACGGTTGAGCATTTCTGAAGAAAAATGTTGGGCATCTCCCGCAGAGCCGCCATTACCACAGCTGAGAATTTTTCCTTCGCTTAATAAACACTGCACCAGCATTTCGCTGGCTTGAGCAATGATAGGCGGCAAGATTTCTCTGGCTTGTTGTTTGGCTTCAATGCTGGCGGAGAATAATTCCGTAACGCGATCTTCTAACAACATAATGAGTTCCTCTATGGGCTATACCTTGAAAAGGCGAATCTATAGGAATATTTCCTCTGCGATGAGCGGGCCATCCTTGGCCCATCAAGACACATCCGTGTGTCTAAGATCGCTCCGAAAATATTCCTGTAGATTCGCTTGCAATTAAAAAACTAAAAAGCATCGAAGGCATATTTAATCCAGTTCCATTCTTTTTCAGGATGATGAATGGCAATGACATCGAATCGGCAAGCCATCTTGGCAAGCCGCGGATTTTTTTGCAAATACCATTGCGCTGATTTAATTATTCGGCGTTTTTTAGTGGCGGTAATGGCTTCTGCGCCAGTACCGTATTGTATTTTGCTGCGATATTTAATTTCAATAAAAGCGATTTCTTTTTTTTCTTGCATGATTAAATCAATTTCACCTACTGGGCAATGAAAGCTGTGCTGTAGTAAAACCAGTCCTTGTTGCTGCAAGCGCTCAGCGACCCAGTGTTCCACTTGAGTGCCGGTTTCGCGTGCGTATTTTTGTTTCGCTGAATGCTCTGTCATCGGGTTTTACTGAGTATTTTGTTCGGTCAGCGGTTCGGGTGTGTCGGATGCGCTTTGCATCAGTTCAGCCATGCCATTGTGTATGCGTGCCCAGCTGAGATGACGATGAATTTTCCGCGCTTTATCGGAGTTGAGTTGGCCGGTGACGCCTTGCACTCTGGTGTGCGCTGAGGAGGCAAATAAAGTCAGCTGGTCTTGTAGTCGGTAGGCATCAATCCCTAAGCCACGTAGACGAGCGGTTTGACCGGATTGGTTGGGCCAATGGCTTTGCGCAAAACTTTTCATTGCGTCATCGTCCTCGAGGAGCCAAGGTTGGTCCACAAAGAAAATGCCGTTTAGATCTCGATCGCGGGTGGGATCAGAGGTGCCGGTATAAATCGAGGAAGTGGCGTAGACAGGAATATCGCCTGCATAATAAAAGTTCAGAATCGGTTTAATTTGTCGCGCTTGATCCGGTGTGGCGAGTAGAAAAATAAAATCGATATCTTGTCGACGACGGAGTTTAGCTTTTGCGTCAGCGGATCCTGGTTTAGGTGCTAACAAGCGCTTGAGATCGGGCGCTACTTTTGCTGGGTCAGAAAAAAGTAAATTGGCGGCGATAGTGCCGCCTTGTTTGCGCCAGCGCTGCATAAAACTTTGAGCAACGCGTTTACCCCATTCACTATCAGGATACAGCACCGCCGCAGCTTGATAACCTTCTAGCACTGCTTGATCGGCTATTTGCTCTGCTTCGTCTTCAACCGCTAAGCCGAATTGAAAAAAGTAACCTTTATCTCGTGGGGTAGCTGCTTGTGCAGGGTTGGTTGCTGCAGCGGGCGCTGGTTCGGTGAAATAATTTAACGCTAATACAGGTACAGGAAAATTACGGGCCGCTTTTAGCTCAGCGACTTTTTCTTTTTCTATCGGACCCACCACAATGGTTGCACCTTGTGCGATAGCAGTTTGATAGAGTCCCACAATCGGTTCGGCATCCGTGTTATACACTTGAACTTCTGCGGTAATGTTGGCACGTTGTTTATCTTGATCTCGTGCCGCCATGAAGCCTTCGATGACAACGCGCGCTGCACTGCTTAATTGGCCGGTGGTGGGCAAGAGCAGTGCTATTTTTTCCGCGCGTTTGACCAGTTCGTCGTCAAATGTTGTATTTTGTTCAGCGGTTTGTGGTTGCGTGGATGGTTGCGTTGTTTGCTGTGATTTTCTTTCCTCTAGTAGCGAGCTACTTTGCGCACTGGAGGGGCTGACGGAAACTGCTGCAGTGGCGCTGGGTGGCAGTCGTGCTTCAGCGGGTTTGAATTCCGCTGAGTGAGAATGGCTGCAGCTAACTAAAGCAAAACAACTTAACGCTAAGCCAGCGCGTAAAATAAAACACAACCAAGGGCGAATTTTTACAGTAAGAAGCGTCATAATTACCATCATGTTTTAACAAGTTCTGAGAAAGAATGTTTGAGGAAGTCTATATGCTTGAAAGAGCCTTGTATATTGTCGCAACGCCCATTGGGAATTTAGCCGATATTAGTTTAAGAGCGCTGGATGTTTTGAAATCAGTGGATTGTATTTTGGCAGAAGATACCAGGCACAGTCGCACTTTGTTGCAGCATTATGGCATTAACACGCCGATGAGTGCATTGCATGCGCACAATGAACATGAGGCGCAGCCGCACATTATGCAGCGGTTGCGTGAAGGGCAAAGCGTGGCATTGATTTCCGATGCGGGCACGCCGCTGATTAGCGACCCGGGTTATTTATTAGTGGTTGAAGCCCATGCCGAGGGCATTCCTGTTATTCCCATCCCTGGCGCGTGCGCTGCTATTACAGCTTTGTCCGCTTCTGGTTTGTCGGTGGATAAATTCTGTTTCGAGGGATTTCTGCCGGCTAAAGCCCATGCTAGGGCAGAACGTCTGCGTGCTTTACGGCATGAAGCCCGTACCTTGATTTTTTACGAGGCGCCTCATCGTTTAG
>CAXNEI010000126.1:0-4818 GCA_964201195.1 Gammaproteobacteria bacterium | reverse complement strand
AGAAAATAATTTTTAAATCAAACCAAAAACCTCGACGCTGCAAATAGGCCACATCGAGTTTTACTTTTTCCGGAATTGGCAATTCATCACGACCATTAATTTGCGCCCAACCGGTTAAGCCAGGAATTAGAGCATCCACACCTTCCCGAGTACGCAAAGCAATTAAATCCTCTTGATTAAATAATGCAGGCCTCGGCCCAACAAAACTCATATCACCTTTTAAAATATTCCATAGTTGTGGCAATTCGTCCAAGCTGCTTTTTCGCAAAAAACCACCAATGGAGGTTAAGTAATTGTCAGGGTTACCTAATAAATGGGCAGGAGTTTGAGGAGGAGGACAGCCATAGGGCACAATAATACTTTATTTATCTCATAAAGGCAGCTATCTATGTAAGCTTGTGTTGAGAACACATAAACTGTCCGCTTTTGTAGCACATGATTTGTCCGGTTTCATAGTTGCCCTAGGGGGTAACTATGAAACGGACAAAACTACTACAAGAGATCAGGAAAATGAGATTCGAAGAAGCTTATGGAGGCTGGACAGAAGATCGATTAACGCAAGAAGAAGCCGCGCTACTGCTGGGTGTTTGTGCGCGAACATTCAGGCGCTACATAGATCGCTATGAAGAAAATGGATTGGATGGATTAATTGATAAGCGCTTAGAGCAAATTTCTCGCAGGAGAGCTCCTGTAGATGAAGTGATGAAATTGGTCAGTGATTATCACTCTGAACATCTTGGCTGGAACGCCAAACATTTTCACACTTGGTATAAGCGCAAAGGAGGTACACGCAGCTACAGCTTTATGAAAAAAATTCTGCAGGAAAAAGAATTCATTAAAAAAGGTAAAAGCAAAGGCAAGCATCGGATCAAAAGAGAAAGAAGTCCGTTGCCAGGCATGATGATTCACCAAGATGGCAGCACGCATGAATGGGTGCCAGGACAAGTATGGGATTTAATAGTGACCATGGATGACGCTAACAACGAACACTACTCGATGTTTTTTGTTGAGCAAGAAGGCACGGTTTCTAGTTTTCGAGGCGTATCCGATGTTCTGCTAAAGAGGGGGGGCCTGTAAATAAATCTGTGTAAACTCCCATTATTGATAACCTAACGAGAGGGTCTAAATAATGGGAGTTTACACAGATTTATTTACAGGCCCGCTGTTGCGTAAATCCGCTTCGCACAGTTTTTACTGTGTGGCGTCTTTGGGCTAGATTGAGGGCCCCAGCCGCCACAAGGACGATTCAACCAAAAGCGGACAATTGACATGCTATAAAAGCGGACAAGTCTATGTGTTGCTAACACTATCTATGTAAGCTAAGCCCGCCCATACTGATCATCAAACCTAATAATATCGCCTTCATCAAGATAATCGCCACTCTGCACTTCAATCATTACTAGATTGATGGCGCCAGGATTCTCTAATCGATGCTTAGTTCCGGATGGAATGTAGGTTGACTCATCAGTACGCACAAATTTTTCTGTCTCACCGTTAGTCACTCGAGCTATCCCCTCCACTACCACCCAATGCTCACTACGATGATGATGCATCTGCAACGATAGAGCGGCACCAGGCCTAACAACAATGCGCTTGATCTTAAATCGATCCCCATCCTCTAATACTGTATAAGTACCCCACGGGCGCGTTACAGTCTTGTGCAACCGATAAGCTTCATGCCCGTCAGCTTTGAGACTTTCAACAATTTTTTTCACATCTTGCACATGCGCTTTATCGACCACAAGCAAAGCATCAGATGTCTCGACAATAATTAAATCCTGCACACCTACTACTGCTACTAATGCTCGCTCTGAACTTACATAACAATTTGTCGCATTGATAAAGCGAGCTTCACCATTAACACGATTACCATTTTGATCAGCCAGAACTAGAGAAGCCATTGAAGACCAAGAACCAATATCTGACCAGTCGAATGCACCTATTACCATCGCAACCTGCGCAGATTTTTCCATTACTGCGCAGTCGACTGAAATATCAGGAACACGCTCGAACAATTCCTCGTTAAGTACTACGGGATCTACAGCTTTATCTATCTTACCCCAACACTCATTAACAGACCGATATACGCTAGGCGCATATTTTTCCAATTCGGTTAAGAAAGTCTTTGCAGTAAAGCAAAACATACCAGAATTCCAAAAATACTGACCGGACTCAATGAGCTGCCTAGCCTGATCTAAAGGAGGCTTTTCAATAAATTCAGACACTCTAAATCCTTGCACATCCTCATTGAGAGATAGAGCCGTCCCACTCCCCATATAACCAAAACCTGTTTCTAAGCTCAGAGGCTTTAAACCAAATGTCACAAGATTCCCTTGTTGTGCCAGCAAACAAGCAGCCTTAACTGCATTAGAAAACTCAGCTTGTTTTTCGACAAGGTGATCAGCGGGCAATACCAACATAATTACATCTTCACCAAATCTATCAAGTAAACGAAGCGCAGCAATAGCTACTGCCGCAGCAGTATTTCGACCTGTGGGCTCGAGCACAAAATCTTTGGTAATTTTGCGATGATCATCCACACTAAGATATTCATCTCGTGTTTTAAAATAATGCTCCCGATTGGTTACTGTGAGCAAAAAATCTACGCCAGGCAAAGAAATAGCGCGACGATAGGTCTTTGCCAACAAAGTATCATGGTCAGGTAACTTGATAAATGGCTTTGGGTGCGCCTCTCGCGATACAGGCCATAAACGAGAACCGACACCACCAGAAATAATAACGGGTATTAATAACATGCGAAAAGTTCCATACAAGCTTACCAGGTAGTATCAGAAAAAAAATTTATTGATGCACTAAACAGCCATTTCCATAACAGATTGCAAAACAGCGCATGTTTTGTCAATCTCAGCTGAAGTGAGAGTTGGGTGAATAAGAAACATCAAGCTGGTTTCTCCTAATTCTTTTGCAATGGGAAGCCTAATGCTGGGTCGATACTCTAAACTATTAAACGCTTTCTCTAGATATACCTCAGAACAAGTACCAGCATAACAGGGCACACCAGCCATATTAATCTGCTCAAGAATGTAATCTCGATTCCAATCTTCTTTTAAAATAACTGGATCTATAAATACATAGCATTTGTAGGCTGCATGCTCTATATCAGTAGACACTATAGGTACCCATAACCCTTTTAGCTGCCTTGCAATAAACCAGATGTGCTCCATATTTGCCACGCGTTTTTGGTGCCATTCAGTCATTTTTTTAAGTTGAATGCGAGCAATAACCGCTTGCATTTCAAGCATCCGCCAATTCGTACCAAACGACTCATGAACCCACCGAAATCCAGGCGGATGCTTGCGCTCGTATATAGCCTCCCAACTCTTTCCATGATCTTTAAACGACCACATTTTAGACCATAAAACTTTATCATTGGTGGTAACCATGCCACCCTCACCACCTGTAGTCATAATCTTATCCTGACAAAAAGACCATGCTCCAATATGGCCGATAGAACCTACAGATCGACCTTTATATTTTGCACCATGCGCTTGAGCGCAATCTTCAATGACATATAAATTATGATCTTTAGCAAGAGCCATAATAGGATCCATATCACAAGGCCAACCCGCCAAGTGGACACAAATAATTGCTTTAGTTTTTTTAGTTAACACCTGTGAGATAGTTTCGGCAGAGATATTACCGCTATTAATATCGACATCAGCAAATACAGGAGTAGCACCTGCATTGACGACACAGGAAACAGAAGCAATAAAAGTACGTGGAGTTACCACTACTTCGTCACCCAAGCCAATGCCTAACGATTTTAATGCTACATCCAAAGCTACTGTGCCATTCACTAATGCAATGGCATAGTTAACACCACACCAAACGGCAAATTCTTTTTCAAGCTCACGGCACTCGTTGCCTGTCCAATAATTCACTTTATTAGATAAAATAACAGACCGAACAGCATCTGCTTCTTCTAAAGTAAAACTCGGCCATGGAGAAAATTCTGTATTTAGCACGGTAAAAAATCCCCTTTAAACATCATCTCTAATCCTTTATGTAAATCTATACAGGGAGAATAATTAAAAGCTTTTATTGCTTTTGTATAATCTAAATTAAATCTGGTAGAAACATTATTAGAAAACTCATGATCAACAATTTCTACGGCAGATGATGATCCACATATTTCAATGCAACTATTTACGATACTCATTACTGATACCGCCTCAGCAGCTGCAATATTGTAGACACCCCATGCTTGCATTTTATAAGCGGATAGCGCTGCATAAGCAACATCATAAGCATGAACAAGGTTAATTTTATTTTTAGCCTGCCATATGGTCATCGGCTGATCCGTCATAGCCAAGGATAAACATCTCTGTACTAGTTTATCGCTATCTAATCCAACACCATATACAGAGGACGGTCTTAGTATTATTGCTTTTAAACCAGCTGCGATAAAATGCGCAATAACTGCTTCAGCCAAAAATTTTGAATATCCATAAAATCCACCAAAACCATTAATTACATTTGGCGCATCCTCTTTAATAGACTGTCCACATACATCAGCGTAGACCGTTGAACTAGATAAGAAGACTAGAGGAATCGTATTTTTTTGCGCCCACTCCCCCAAATTTAAACATGATCTAACATTCGCATCAAATACCACTTGTGTTTGCGTAGCTTCACTCTGACCATCAATTGATTTCGGTATATATGCACCAAAATGGAATAACGCATCAACATTACCCAATAATATCTCTAACTGATTATTCCAGACAGAAAGATCCCATTGATCTCTTCCAACTACAATACAGTCAATGCCCTGTTGAGCAAATATCGCCATCATGT
>CAXNEI010000125.1:0-4843 GCA_964201195.1 Gammaproteobacteria bacterium | reverse complement strand
CCTACATTGGCCTATTGGCGGTTGCTCTCATGTTCCCTACATTCGTCCATGCTGATGCCGTGGTATCAACATTGTCGCTGCATGGGCGCATCTCTGTGCAATCGTGGAAAACCCTGCGCGACAAAAACATCGTTAAACAGGACAAGGATTTCTCCTGCGGCAGCGCATCTCTCACCACACTGCTCAACGAGTTTTACGGTCAATCCGTCACCGAAGAAGCCTTGCTCAAAGCCATGGACAAAGGCGATTTGCGTGCCTCGTTTGAAGACATGCAACGCGCCCTGCCTCAATTTGGTTTTCGTGCAATGGGTTATGCGGCTTCCTATGAACAACTGACCAAACTCAAAGCGCCTGTGGTGGTGTACTTGAAACACCGCAAGGACGACCACTTCTCCGTTTTGCGTGGCATTGACGCAAACACGGTCTGGCTGGCCGACCCCTCATTGGGCAACCGCACCTACAGCCGCGAGCAGTTTCTCGAAATGTGGGAGACCCGCAAAGACGATCAGGCCAATGCCGAACTCGAAGGCAAGATTCTGGCGGTACTGCCCAACAAAGCAGAGATCACAACGCAAAACGGATTCTTCACCAAAACACCCGCAAGGCAAACGGCGCAGGTTATTGAGCAACTGACCATTCGTCGTGTGCCTTAGTGCGTCGTCGTGTGTTGGCGGGGTTTTTTCTTGTGTGCGCAGTAATAGCTCACCCCCCCTATGATTTTGCACAGGGAGCAAGCAAATGACTGAGCAATCCGTTGTTTAATAATGCAGTGCGAATGATTTCTTCAAATACTTCAAATGGATTTAATCCGCGCAATCTGCTTGTCATAATTATTGATGCACTGCGCGCTACGTATTCTGATCCCGCTTTTGATCGCGTACAAAAATAACTTTTTCGCCATATCACTAAGTGCCTTAAATTACGCTCAGCATGGTTGTTGGTCGGTTCTACTCCTTCTCTGTAGAGAAAGTTCCACAGCGCATCCCAACGCTCAAGTAACGCCATTCTCAACTTTCAGATTTTATTGAAAGGCACAGCCATTTTATGTAATTTTGGTTTTCCACAATCAAGATTACAAGGAGATGGCCATGCCCATGGAAGAATTTATCATTGCTGTATATTGTTTGGTAGATGAATCATTAAAAAAAATAGTTGGGCAAAAAAAGCTCAGGAAAAGAGGATTTTAGCCAGGATTATCAGATAGTGAAATGATCTCTTTGGAAATAGTAGCCGAGTTTTTAGGGATTGATACGGATAAAGGAGCTTGGGAATATTTTTGCATTCACTGGAAGTGAGTGGTTTCCAGCGCTAGGTTCACGAGCAAATTTTGCTAAGCAGGCCGCTAACTTATGGGCAGTTAAGCAAAAGATTCAAAAAGGATTAGCGCATAAATTAGGTGCTTTTTCTGATGAGATTCATTTGGCTGATGGATTTCCGATACCGGTTTGTCGCTTCGGGCGAACGCACTTTAGTCGAATTTTTGCAGGGGAAGAGCATAACGGATATCGTTAAGCGTCAAGCAAGGCTATAACATCCGATATCGATCACGCCGCGCTTGTTGAATAACTTCATGAATTTTTTCTGTGGGAACATTCAATAACAGCAACACATGAAATACCAACATAAAGCTGGCCTCTAAAGTTTCTGGCACCACTTCTGATGCACCGGCTGCTAATAAATCATCTAAAACACTATCATCTCGTGTTCTGGCTAACACGGGTAAATCAGGGCACAGCTCACGAACTTGATGCAGAATATGTTCGGCTAAAATGGGATGATCAAAACTAATGACTAATAAAGCCGCGCGTTCAATACCACTGCTTTTTAAAATTTCTAATCGTGTAGGATCGCCATAAAATATCGATTTGTCTTCGATGTTTGTTTCGACGATACGAGCAATATCTTTATCCAATGCGAGATAAGGAATATTTAACGCCCGTAAAAAGCGTGCAATGGTTTGTCCCACACGGCCAAAACCTAAAATAATTACATGCTGGTTTAAATGCGCTGCTTCTTGTGCGGTAATCGATGGCATTTCTGGTGGATTTGATTTCTTAGCTTGGCCAAAAACGCGCTCTATCCATGGCATGGAATGTCGAATAAACGGCGGTGTAAGCGCCATGCTGACCAACGTGACTGAAATTAAAAAAGCGGCTACATCAGCGGGAATTAAATGATCGCGTGTCGCCAATGCTAATAAAGCAAACAAAAACTCCCCGCCCTGTGCCAAAGCAATACCACTCGGCACAGCAATACGTAGAGGTTCGCCCATCAATCGCGCTGCGCCGGCAATAATGGTTGCTTTAAATAGCATGAGCAATGCGCCGCATAAAATAATGCGTAGCCAATATTCCTGCAGCAAAGCTACGTCTACTAACATACCTATGCTAATAAAAAATAATCCTAATAGCACATCGCGAAACGGCCGAATATTCGCCTCTAACTGATGGCGAAAGCGGCCTTCGCCTAACATCATACCTGCGAAAAAAGCGCCGAGTTCCATGCCTAATCCTAAGGCAGAAGTTAAGCTGCCAGCTGCTAATACAATTACCACAGCAGCCAATACCAATAATTCATCAGAATGCACACGAGCAATTTCAATCAGTAGTTTCGGTAAAAGATAACGACCAATCCATAACAAGCTAATGAAAAGGGCGCAACTTTTTATAATAAGCCAGGCTAATTGATAGAGGGATGCCGTGGGTGATAAGTCTCCAGATAAAATAGGCACTGCTGCAATGAGAAAAACAGCAACGATATCTTGAAACAATAAAATACCAATAGCTATCTGACCGTGACGGGTGTGTAGTTGTCCAGCGCGTGATAATTCGCGCGAAACAATAGCAGTGGAAGATAAGGACAAGGCACCCGATACGAGTAAGGCAGTTTGCCAAGCTAATCCCCAGCTATAAAAAGCACAGAAAAAAGCCGCAGAGCAAATAATAACTTGCGCGGCGCCTAATTTAAAAACGGTATTACGTAATGCAATGAGTCGCGGTAATGAAAACTCTAAACCTAAGGAAAACAGTAAAAAAACCAGGCCTAATTCGGCGATGATATGCAGCTCTGTAGGATCTGCTATCAAATGTAAGCCTGTGGGGCCAAATACAATGCCGACTAAAATAAAGCCGAGTAAAGAGGGGATCCGCAATCGATAAAATAGGGTGACCAATAAAGTGGCGCTGCCTAAGAGTATTAGGATTTGCAATAAAAAAGACGGCGTAGTGTCTGGCATAATTTTCTACATCCTTGCGTTAAGTAGCTACTACTTTATTACAATTCATGCTAGTTTTGTCGTCTAATTTTAGACCTTGTTGAGGCTCCTCATGTTAGAACTACTCTCAAACCCAGAAATGTGGATGGCGTTTTTTACCCTTACCGCGTTAGAGCTGGTATTAGGTATCGATAATATTGTATTCATCTCCATTTTAGTGGACAAATTACCCGTTGAGCAACGGGATCGCATACGTCGCTTAGGCTTATTCCTCGCCATGTTTATGCGCATAGGCCTGTTACTGCTGCTTTCTTGGATAGTGGGGCTCACTCAACCGCTATTTACTGTGTTGAACACTGCCATTTCCGGTCGTGATTTAATTCTCATTTCCGGTGGCTTATTTTTATTGTGGAAAAGCACGCTTGAAATTCATCAATTGCTTGAAGGTCAAGAAGGCGAAACTTCCGCTAAAGTGCGGCCTACCTTGCTCGGTGTTATTACCCAGATTATTATTATCGATATGGTGTTCTCACTAGATTCTATTATTACCGCCGTGGGCATGGTAAGTAATATCACTGTGATGGTTGCTGCAGTGATTGCATCGGTGATGCTGATGATGTTGTTTTCTGCTGCGATTGGTCGTTTTGTTTCTGCACATCCCACGGTAAAAATGCTCGCGTTAGCTTTTTTATTCGTCATTGGTGTGGTGTTGGTTGCCGATGGCTTAGGTCAGCACTTACCCAAAGGCTATGTTTATTTTGCTATGGCCTTTTCTGTATTGGTGGAAGCGCTCAATATTCGCATGCATCGCAAGAAGCGTGCTGCAGTGCAGCCAGTAGATTTACATGAGCCCTATGCGAGGCAAGATTAACCTTCCTCGCTCTCACTCTCCTCATCTTCACTGACACTCATCTGCAATTCTTTAATTTTGCGGGTGAGTGTATTTCTCCCCCAACCTAACAAATTCGCTGCATCACGACGTCGACCATTCGTATGCTTAAGCGCTACTTGAATCATAATTTTTTCGAATTCAGGAATAGTCGTATTTAATAATTCTTTACTGCCTTTTTTCAATTCTTGTTCAGCCCAAAACTGCAAAACTTGTTGCCATTGCGGCGTAGCAGCAGACACTTGCTGCGCAGGTAATTTTAATTCGTCAGGCAAATCATCGATCACAATTTCACGCCCGCTGGCCATGACAGTGAGCCAACGACAGACGTTTTCCAATTGCCGCACATTGCCTTTCCAGTCGACGTATTTGAGATATTCTGCTGTTTCTGGTAATAAAACTTTGGGCTCAGCAGCTAACTCCTGAGCTGCCTTAGCAAGAAAATAATAAGCCAATTTAGGAATATCTTCTTGCCGATCATTGAGTCGGGGAATGTGAATACGAATCACATTTAATCGATGAAATAAATCTTCGCGAAACTTCCCCTGCTGAACTAAATTACCTAAATTCTGATGAGTTGCCGTAATAATTCTTACATTCACATGAACAGGCGCATGACCACCCACACGATAAAATTGTGAATCCGATAACACGCGTAATAAACGGGTTTGTGAATCCAATGGCATATCACCAATTTCATCTAAAAATAAAGTGCCACCATCCGCTTGTTCAAAACGACC